>CAMCLJ010000076.1 GCA_945875745.1 Chlamydia trachomatis | reverse complement strand
TCTTGGTAGATCCTTCTGCCTCTTTTGTCATAATCATAACGGGTTTGAAAAAAACCGTTTTCTAAACAAGGATTGCCTCTGGCATCATAATCCTGGTAGCTATGGGAGTATAACTTTCTGCCACGGCTAGAAAAGCGAGATACCTCGCTTAAAAATGGGCCGTGGTAATCGTATCTGATCGTGCTTTTATCTGAGAGTCTTCTCATAATAGGACGGTCTAATTCATCATAATCGGTCTCTACCCATAGGCAGGATCTATTGTTGGAATCGGCCTTCCGACAGGATCGTAGGTTGTCTGATTGATCGGAGACTCTTCTTCCAAGGAATTTGATTGTCCATATACTTTCTTGTAATGATATGTGGTTGTAAATCCAAGATAATCGATTTCTTTTGTTAGCTCATCTCAGGAATATTTTCCCACCAGATACGACTCGCTTTTATTATAATCGTTGTGAATTCATTCGTACGAGGCTTAGGAGGAGCATTTTCCCATAAAATCCCAAATTCAACGACTTCATTTTGTATTTCAAAATCCAAGATTGTGCCTAGATTAAACATATCGAAAAGATTTTCTAACTGATAACCCCCGGTCAGAGAAATATTCTGAATATTTTCCAAATGAAGAACCCCTCGAATTCTATGATTTTTTGAAAGAATGACGTCTTTTTCGATGTCTAACGGATCAACTTCAGAACTAGAGATTTTAAATGCGACAGCATCTTTTTTTTTCAATATATTAAATAAGCATCCATCATGGAAATAATCCACATATTTACTAATATCAAATCGTTTTTCCATCTAATTACCTAACATCTATTCCTATTTCAATGAATACAAATGAGATTGATTGCTACCTGCAGGAACAGGATTACCTTCCACATCAACATAATTGTATCCTCCCTTGCCGTTTGGAACCTGATGATGGTAATGATCATGTGCTTTATGGCCTGTTTGCCCCGGTTTACCTTGATCATGGCGTAGCTTTTCCTTATTTCTCTCAAAAGGTTGCAATATCAGATACCTAAGTCTGGGTCTAATAACTCTATTTCTTTAAACCTTATTTTAAGCCGTTCAATCAATGAAATATCCTTGGTATATACTTCCCAAAAGGCACAATCTATTAATTCAATAACCACATCACATGTTTTATACATGTCGTTTTCATCATCATAGCGATGAAGAAATTTAACATCATAAGAACCCATTACAATTGTTTCAAACATTTGAAAAAATCTATCTGATACATTTTTAAGCTCTTGTAATGACAGCAACAATCCATTCTTTGACTCATTCATTTTCTTTTCATATTCTATTAAAAATAGTCCCTCTCCAGGTTTGGGTGTTCCATCTAAAAATAAAATACGCCACTTAAATGAACTACCCTGATGCATTTCTTCTAATATATCCTTAAGAGTAGGCCTAAGAACCTTCCCTCGTCCATCTGCTATTCTAATACCATATGTTTTCATTCGTAATTAAAGCCTTTTACGGGTTCCGGGTGTTTAGATCGTTCAGGAGTTCCCCCAGTAGAATTGGGTAAATGTTCATGTTGATGTGGATTTGGATGATTTTGAGGACGCCCATGATCAGTAAAATCAATATCTCGTACAGGATTCCCGTGTTCATCAAACTCTCTTGCTTGAGGATAAGTCCCCTTACTGCCTTTTTTAGTGCCCAGCTGGGTATGAGCAGCATCAGTGTCAGGAACATGCACGCCATCCGGCGTGTTTGGCAACGGGGTTCATTCTACTGAGTTCAGAGACTAAACTATCATCTCTTATATTGCCTTTAATCTCCTGATACCTAATGCAAGACGCGGAGCTACTGAGTCCCTTGCCTTCCCGTATCTTTTATATGTCTATCTTTGCAGATAAACATACGTCGCCTTTATGAGAAATCTTCCATGGATTGCTTTTACAATGAGTAAATATTTCTAAAATATAGCCATCTTCAAAATCCAATCTAATATCTACCCCATTAAAATTGATGCTGAGGTTTTTTAAACTTTTGCCAATAAGATCAAGTATTATTTTTCTAAGCTCTTTTTCTTTTCCTTCCTTGCATCCAAAATAATAATCCAATCTGCCTAACAGATAATCGTTATTTTTAAGAAGTCTCCAAGCAGCCGTTCCTAGATCAATTAGCCAATTATTTGATAAGATCAGTTGTGAAACCGTATCCTTATTATACAAGATTTCATCTATCTTTTCTTGAACGATCGAAAGATGTGCATTACTGAACTGACTTTGAATATTAATCTGTTTAGATAAAAATTGTAGTAAATTTATCGATTCTTTCGTTGAGCAATCAATAACTATTTCGCAATCATTAGGCAGAAAGATAAGCCATTGATTTTTGAAAGCAGAATTAAAAAATGTACTAACTTTATATCCATCCTCAAAATGCAATTCTATATCTAAAAATTCTGAAATAAAAAGAAAATAACGGAATCTTTTTCCCAATAATTTATCTAGAAATTCCTGAATATTAATATCACAATTTTCATCAGATCCAAGAATATATTTATTGTGATGAGTGATTCTCCATGAGGTCCAGCTCAACCAGATACTCCACTCTTTTTGAGCAGTTTTTTGTCCGTTAGCAAAGAGGTATTCTTTTTGTTCTCCAAATTCAAAAAAAATATTAGATCCTGTCGAGTTAAATGCTCGATTCATGACCTGATCGATAAGACTCGTATTAATCAAATTACAACACTCTAAAAACAGTTTACAATCCACCTAACAACCAATACCCTTCTTCTACTAATTCATGATATCCATAACCTTGTCCTGTAACATGATCATGAAACTTTCTCTCCTCTCTGGAATTTAATTTTCTTCCTAATTGCCTTTCAATTTCTTTTTTTGCATCTTCAGCCTGTTTGTTTTGATCTTTGTTTGATGTAGGTGATCCTGGATCATTTTTTGAAACGGTATATGATCCATTTTGCAAATAATGATCACCCATACCCACATAGCATCGATTATTGATCGCCTCAATCCCCTTATATCCAGCATAAGCGATAACACTTGCGGCTGCAGTATATGTAGCTGCCGTTATACATGCAGAAAGGGTCGGCAGCATCAGCTCTGCTCCCCAGATTAAAAGGGGTATGGCAAAAGCAAACTCACCGCTTGGATCTTCATATAAATACGGACTATTAAAAAGATA
>CAMCLJ010000075.1 GCA_945875745.1 Chlamydia trachomatis | reverse complement strand
GTTTCGGGATGTATAACCAATTCCCATGTTCCTTCACTACCTCTTAATAACCCAGGAATATCCCATTTTAAGCCACCAGGAATGCCACCTGGATCAGGTATGGGCTTCCCAGCAGCCATAATTTCATTTATCGTAAGAGGTGATTTCATATAAGGACGAGATAATTCGCCTTTAAAAGCTCCTCTTTTGATGATGTCGGTAATATGATTACCCGCAGTGTTGGCGTATCTGAAGTCGCCGACTGTTAAAGCATTCTCCATTCCATGCATTCCCTTCGCACCAATCCTAGCCATTTTTAAAGGTATTTTGGCTAATTTATTGAATGCCATTACCCCTTTAACAGCACCATACCCACCGGCGATCAAAGATCCAATCTCTAGGCCTGTTGTCGCCGTCGATCGAAAAAAATGGTAAACAGAATCAGATTCATCAATAGAGAGCATGTCCATCATCCAACCCTCTATCGCATCCATTTGATTGGCTTGTGATTGCTCGATCGCCTTAATGATTTGGCTTCTCTCTTGAAGGTGGATATCAAGATCTACTGAGCCTATATATGTGGCTGCAGTTTGCAGGTCATGGATAGATCCAACCACAAAGTCCACCACTCCTTGGCTAACTCCGCAGATGGCGCTTTTAATATCGCTGCCTATTTTGCTCCGGTAGCTTCCTGCTGAGTATGCACTGCCATTCCTAATGGTTCTCCTTAAGGCTTGGGGATAAATAGTCTATGGTTTATCGACTTGATTTAACATTAAAAAATATCTCCCTGTCACGTTAAGGATCTAATTTTCAATCTCAAGTGATTTAATCAGGTCTCTTAATTTGGATTCAGAATACTCAAATTCAGGACCTTCTTCTAGCACGAACAAATCAACGATTATTTCTTCTAAATCTCTATCGATTCTACCACAATGTTGTAGATACATTTTATGAGCCCAGTTTCCAATTCGTTTTGGTTCGTAGCCGAGATCGAGTTGGGCTTTTAAATCTTTTGCAAATTCTCTTTTTGAGTAACTCATGGCACCATCTCCTGTACAATTAATGGATAATGTGGGCTATTAAGGCTTTGGCCGTTTATATCTTTCAGATGGACCCTATTCACGTTACCAAACTGGTCATAACATTCATTCCATCCTCTAACTTGTCCTGTCGTAGGGTTATATTCTGTTACATAAGCAGAACCCCGTGTACGACCTGGATATGTTGCCATTCTTTCTGCCTTGTAATAACGAATTCGTCCATCTGGCAAAATTCTTGTTTTTGCTGCGGTTTGTTGGATTGTTTCTAATTGTCTCAATTTTGTTGTTAGAGATATACCAGCATTAATATTCTCAGCACCTCTCCCTACAGCAATGCTTTTTCTAGAGAGTTTAGAGATTTGAAGAGGTGCTTTTGCTAATTTATTGAATGCCATTACCCCCTTAACAGCACCATATCCCCCTGCAATCAAAGACCAAATTTCTAACCCTGTAGTTGTCCTAGAACGAAAGAAATGGTAAACAGAATCAGATTTATCAATAGAGAGCGTATCCATTATCGAACCCTCTATCGTATTCATTTGATTGGTTTGTGATTGCTCGATCGCCTTAATGATTTGGCTTCTCTCTTGAAGGTGGATATCAAGATCTAATGAGCCTATATATGAGGCTGCAGTTTGCAGGTCATGGATAGATCCAACCACAAAGTCCACCACTCCTTGGCTAACTCCGCAGATGGCGCTGTTAATATCGCTGCCTATTTTACTCCGATAACTCCCTGCAGAGTATACACTCCCGGTCCTACCACAAATACAAACACATCCTTCAGGAGCAGTATGCCATCCAGGGTGCCCATGCTGTGTGCACCCACAATTTTCCTCGAGCACGGAATTCAAACCAAAATAGTCGACATATTTCATGGGATTGTTACGAGCATAAGCATAGAGATTGGGGCCATCGACAGTACCTAATGGATCGGGACTAATCCATCTCCCTACTTGAGGGTCATAGTATCGGTAGCCGAAATACATAAGACCGATCTCTTTGTCGACTCGTCTGTCACGGTAAGTGACTAACTTTCAACTAGTTTTTCTTGAATCAATTTTTTTTAAATTGTAAATACTATTTCTAATTAGTTTTTTCATTGCTTCTTTTTTCAATTTTGGCATTTCCGCATTAATGGATTCTAATATTGAAAATTCATCAAGAAACTTTTCTTCCCATTCGTCAGTCACATGTTCCATGGCATGTAGTAAGCCTTCTAACCTTCCAACTAAGGAGATAAGATCTAATTTTTTATTCTCAAAAGCATTTAACTGATCCAGCATCAAATTTAGTTGCCGTTGATCATATTCGCTGATTTTGTTCATGGCTTACTCCTCTTTGGAATAATAGATATTATTTTTTCATTGCTTTCCATTTTTAGTCCCTCTCTAAAAAACCCAGTTCCCCCGATCACTCGATCCAGCGCATCATTCTGCACAGATATTTCATAGATGCTTTACTAGAAACTCTTTCATTGCTGCCAGTTCTTGTACTGCTTTAGTCCTGTTGACCTCTTTACCCTCCACAGCTCGACGAGTTTCAAGAGGCGTCCAAAAGTCATACCATTGATTAATCAGATCATTATCTTTGATTTCAGAAGCATCTAGTGCTCCTTCAAGCTTGCCAACTATACCATAAAAATCTTGGGTTTCGTTATTAAGATAACTTTCTATTAAATCAATCATGTTTTTCCATAATCGATGTTGGTGTTCATTCATCTTCATTTACTTTCCTGTTGTAATTACTGTTATCACTCTAGTTGCGTCTAAGTTTGTAACAACACGAACATTTTCAAAAGCATGAACTATTTCTTGAGGAGTATTTCCTAATGTTTTTGAACCAAAGTTTATGGCATTTTCTACAACAGAAGGAGGAACTCCTCGGCTAATTACTTCAGTGCCACTTTGAATTAATCCTCTAGGCGCCATGCGTTCAAGAGCATGAGTTGTATACTCAATGCTATTTACTACTGAACGGCCTTTTGCAGGAGAAGGCCATTGTAATTGACTGCTTAGTTTGACTGCTTTTGCAATTTGTGCTGGGGCTTTAGCTAGTCTATTGAACGCTAAAACTCCTTTCACCGCTCCGTATCCTCCGGCAACTAGAGAAGCTACTTCTAATCCTACTGTCGTTTTGGAACGAAAAGAGTGATAAACGGTATCAGATTCATCGATAGAGAGCATATCCATCATCCAACCCTCTAT
>CAMCLJ010000074.1 GCA_945875745.1 Chlamydia trachomatis | reverse complement strand
GCAAGCCGGGCATTTGAATCCCTTAAATTTCTTATGGGTTCAATACACCAACTCTTTCTTTCTGCAAGTAATTGGTGGATGAAAGAGGTGAGCCCTGCTGCACCCATCATACCAAATCAAATGTTGTCTAAGGACCCTCCAGTGGAACTAGTACCTGCGGAACGATTGTCTGGTGAACAAGCGCAGATGTTCAGAGCTCGGGTAGTTGAGCTTCGAAAAGAAGTGTTAGCAGTTAGTCGGCATCCACTCTCGTCATTTGCACAATCCAAGGCTATATTTAAACGCAGTCCTGAATTTCATCAAGAAAGACATAGAATTCCTTATCCTAACGTCGATCAAATTGCAGGAAATATTTTTTTAGGTAGTAAAGCTGAGTTTCTCGATAACACAGCGAACTATAGTCATATTATTACAGTTACAGATATGACACGTCACGGCGGACCTATTACAGAGAAAGGCGTTACTCAGTTATACTATCCATTACAAGACCGACCAGATGTGTCAGATACAGGTGAATCTCACCTCCAAACATTGATCGACAACGGAACCTTAGAAAACGAGGTATTTCCGGTATTAGATCAAGCTCTTACGGGTAAGACCAATGTATTAGTTCACTGCGAATTCGGGAAAAATAGAAGCGCGAGTATTGTAATCGCTTATCTGATTAATCGTTGCGTTGTCAGTTATGAGGAAGCACTGCACTTTCTCAGAAGCAAAAGATGGTGTGTTGGTGTACATGATTACACTAAGAGCAAAACCGATAAATACACACGTTTACGGCAAGAAGTAGAATTTCCCCATTTTATGCAGAATGCTGATGTAGTATATCATGAAACACTGAAAAAGTATCATACGACGGTAAAGGAGGCTCTATTAAGATCCGCGTCCTAACACCCTTAAGAATTGCCTAATAAAATAGCGATAAGATTGAAATTTCTTGATCTTATCGCTATTTTTTTGCAGAGCCACATTAGTTATAAGGAACATCAGAGGCAAGGTGCCTATGATAAAATGAACATACTACCTATACACAGGAAGAAGCCGATAGAATGGAAAGAGGTGAGCTGTCTTCATGATGCAAATTAGAAAAGAGCCGGGACTTATTCAATCAAAGGGCATATTAACCCTATGCACCTTGAAAAAAATCTTTAAAGTATTCTTGTAAAGAAGCTGGTACAACTTCTTCGATCCCATCCTTGTCATACATAACAAAGTAGGTACAGGCAATCATAATACCAAAGCCTGTGCTAAATAAAGAGACAACAAGGGACAGACCACATACTAAAGCTCGTTTTACTGAAAGCCAGCTCTTAGAAAGCAAAGGCTCCCACAATGATTTTTTATAAAAGAAAAATCCAGCAAATAGCAAACATAGGATCATCCTACATACACAATATATCCCCCATAAAACATCTACTGCGAGCAAAACCAGAAAAAAGAATCGAATACAGATCAAGGAAACGAGTTTATTTTTAGAAGAGGTGGCTTTAATCTTTTCTTGCAAAGAGATCATTTCTTCAGAACGTTCAGATTTAAATACAGTATCTTCCATTTGACAACTCACATTATACTGATCATAGATCGCCATTACAGGGCCTATTTTTTGTGCTTAATCTTGTTAAAACCATTGAGGGCAGCTATCCGATACCCCTCAGCATATGTCGGATAATTAAAAACTTGGTCGATAAAATAATCGATCTTCGCATTAAAACTCATGGCCACTTGCCCAATATGTATTAATTCTGTGGCCGCTCTACCGATGATATGGATCCCTAGGATCTCTAGTGTATCAGCATGAAACAGAATTTTAAACATCCCAGGATCATTACCAACGATAAGATTTCTTGCAATCTCATAGTAATAGGCTCGACCTATCTCATAACGGAATCCCAGCTGCTTTAATTGCTCTTCAGTATAACCACATGACGAGATTTCTGGAATCGTATAAATGCCGATTGGATAAAAGGTGGGGAAATGATGGGTTTGGACGCCGAAGGCGTGTCTTGCTGCAAGGCGTCCCTGCTCCATGCTTGTTGCAGCAAGAGATGGGGGGCCAATCACATCCCCTGCCGCGTAAATTGTGGGTGTAGCTGTCTGAAACAGGGCGTTGACAGGAATATATCCCCATTTATCTACAGAAATCCCAACCCGTTCAATATCCATCCCATCGACATTAGCTTCCCTGCCTAGTGCATACAGCAAAATTTCTGCTCTCTCCTTTGTACCATCTTTAAATGTCACCTCTACATCTGTATCTGTGCGTATGATAGAGGTGGGCTCTTTATTACCAAGGACTTTCAGTCCAATACTAGTGAGTGCTTTTTGCAGATGAAGACCTATCTCAATATCAAGGGAGGGAAGGAGATGATCTCTTTTATCGATTACAGTCACCTCAGTACCTAAAGCCGCAAAAAAGCTAGCATACTCAGTCCCTATAATACCTCCTCCCAGAACAATCATTGTCTTAGGCACATGATCGATTGCGAGCAGGCGTGTTGAATCGAGAACTTTTTCCGAGTCAAATGGGACATGAATTGGATTGCGGGGCTTAGACCCTGTGGCAATTAAAGAGCATTGAAAGGCAATCTTGTGGGATATCTTACCCAAAGAATTAAGAACATGAAGAGAGTCTGTAGAAGCAAAGCGCGCCGTGCCGCGAATCACCTGAATATGATTTTTATTAAATTGTTTCTGAAGTGAGGCTCTTTGTTCTTCTAAAACCTTATTCAACCGATAATTTAAGTCATTAATAGAAACAGTCCGTATCTCATTCTTCTGTCCATAGAAACTCCTCTTATAAAAATCGGTGAGATCGATGATGGCTTCTCGCAAAGATTTCGAAGGAATCGTTCCAGAATTTAAAGAGGCACCCCCTAAATCAACATCTTTCTCTATAACGATAACACTTTTTTCAAGTTTTGCCGCTTGAATCGCTGCTTTTTGCCCGGCAGGACCTGAGCCAATCACAACAAAATCTGCATGGAGTTGTTCCACAAAAAACCTCATCTAGGGAAGGTAAAAAAGCTACCTTACTGCTTGTAAAAACTCCTGCATATCACATGAACTACAGAACGTCAACATCCCATGCAAGTGAAGCTGCCTAAATAAGGGTCAACCATTTAACAATAAAAGAATTATAAAAATCATAAATCGGCATTTATTCCTTAGAAACGATGAACCTGCTAAGGGATTGCAAGCTATTGCGGACACCCCACTTTTTCATTCTAAAAAGAAAGCCAATCGGTATTAGAATATTCATCCAGATCAGATGCCAAACTGAGTGCCATTTTCTAACATATGTTTTTAAGCTCTGAGCCATGTGACAATATTTCCATGTGGCAGAGCGTTCTACAAAACTCCTATTACAAAAATCGATGCATCCAACAGAGGGATTATACATGACTTTATACCCATCTGAGTCCATCTGCTTACATAGATCCATATCTTCAAAAACGATAAAA
>CAMCLJ010000073.1 GCA_945875745.1 Chlamydia trachomatis | reverse complement strand
AGCAAGAAGAAACCGTTAACAACGGAAGAAAAAAAACAAAATAGAGAGATCTCTTCGGAGCGTGTTGTGAATGAGAATATAATTGGAAGCTTGAAGAGATTTAAAATAGTGAGCGATAGATATAGAAATCGACGAAAGAGGTTCGGTTTGCGCTTTAACCTTATCGCTGGAATCCATAATTTCGAGCTCCCAAGTTAATTACGCAAGAAGTCTATTCTATTAAAAATAGTCCCTCTCCAGGTTTGGGTGTTCCATCTAAAAATAAAATACGCCACTTAAATGAACTACCCTGATGCATTTCTTCTAATATATCCTTGAGAGTAGGGCTAAGAACCTTCCCTCGTCCATCGGATATTCTAATACCATATGTTTTCATTCGTAATTCCAGCCTCTTACATGTTCAGGGTTTTTAGATCTTTCAGGCGTTCCCCCATTAGAATTGGGTAAATGTTTATGCTGGTGAGGATTTGGATGCTTTTGGGGAGGACCATGGTCAGTAAAATCGATATCTCGTACTGGATTTCCATGTTCATCAAACTCTTTTGCTTGAGGATATTTTCCTTTTCATCCCTCTTTAATGGGTGTTTTTTACCTTTGTCTTGTGATTGCGCTCGATATATAAATTGCTATTTTTATTAATCGCTTCATATTTAATATAGAGATCTTTCTTTTACCTGGAAAATCTCTATTGCATTGGTTCAACCGAAATGCCGTATTGTTTTGATATTGTTGTAATGAGTTCAAGGTCTTCGGCATATATTCCAAAGTAAGTAGTATCGAATGCTCTGATCTCCATTACAATTCCATTACAATCTATTGAGCGAAATGGTTTATCTTCCGTTTCCAATTCGATGCCGATAATATTTTGAGACGAATATTTTTGATCAATACAAACGAAAACTCCCCAAATGAATTGTTGAATTCCGGAGCAGTAATCAATAAATTGCAAATCCGTTCCTATCCGAGTTAATTGAATATTACTAAAGGTCTCTTTCTGAGCATTTATCCAAACTGCGTCAACATCAGCTGCATACCATATATGCGACGGTATCTGATTTTTAATAAAGTTAATAATGGAAATCAGTTGCATGCCCAAGCCAATTACTTCATCTTCAGGAAAGCATTTGCTTCTAATCAAAATTCGATAATTTGGATTAAACATTAATACGGCCAATATTGTAGTTTTTCCGGATTTCCTCTCTCAGGAGTTCCTCCTGTTGGGTTAGGTTTGCAACGATGCTCATGAGGATTTGAATGAATACCAGGTTCCCCATGATCAGTAAAATCGATAGTTTTAACCGGTTTTCCATTAGCGCCAAACTCTCTGGCTTGAGGATATTTTCCTTTTCTTCCCTCCTGGGTACCAAGTTGTGTATGGGGAGCATCAGTGTCATGAACATGTACGCCATCCGGCGTGTTTGGCAGGGGGCCTGCTATTGAGTTCAGAGCCTAAAATATCATCTTCCATATTGCCTTTAATCTCTTGATACCTAAAGCAAGACGTGGAGCTAGTGAGCCCCTTGCCTTCCCTTATCTTTTATATGTCTATCTTTGCAGATAAACATACATTGCCTTTATGAGAAATCTTCCAGGGATTGGTATGGCAGTGAGTAAATATTTCTAAAATATACCCATCATTAAACTCTAGTCTTATATCCATTCCGGAAGAATTTACACTAACAGATAGTATTTTCTTTCTCTTAAGATCCAATAATTTGCATTTAAAATGCTCAAACCTTTCTTCTAGCGAACTAAAATAATAGTCTTTGCGCCCACACTGATATTGATTCAGCCTCTCAAGTCTCCAAGCCGATATTCCAATCTCAATAACAAAACCTTCCGTACAAACAATTGTCGCAAGTTCATGCTGACCAAACAACACTTGTTCCAATGCTGCAGATGCAAATGAAAAGTCTATCTTGTGATATTTATTTAGGATGGGCAGCTGCTTAGATAAGTCTTGCACAGATGCGATTGCTTTATCAGATGAACAATCGAGAATTATTTCTCGATTGTTAGATAAAAATATAACCCATTGGTTTTCTTCAATATAGTTGAAAAATGTTGTTAGCTTATACCCGTCTTCAAAATGAATCTCTAAATCTAAAAAACAAGAAAGAAATCTAATCGATAATATGCGTTTACCTAACAACTTCTCCAGATCTGTCTGAATATTAACTTCGGGACTTGCTCCTGATCCGATAACATAGTTACCACCTTGGCACAGTCTCCAAGAAGCCGAACTTATCCATACAGACCATTCTTTCTGCAGCCTTTTTTTACCGTTTGCCAAAACAATTTCTCTTGGTTTCCCAAACTCCAAAAAAATATTTGTGCCAACCGAGTTATAGGTCCTATCCATAACCTGATTGATAAGAGTTGTATTCAATAAGTGATATGCTTCTAAAAATTGATTATGATCCACCTAACAACCAATACCCTTCTTCTACTAATTCATGATATCCATAACCTTGTCCTGAAACATGATCATGTAGTTCCCGGACTTCACTAGGACCTAGTTTTTTACCTAATTGTTTCTCCAATTCTTTCACAGCATCTTTAAATTGCTTATCCTGAACTTCTCTTGACTGAAGGCAACCCGGATCATTTTTTGAAACGGTATATAATCCATTTTGCAAATAATGATCACCCATATCCACATAGCATCGATTATTGATCGCCTCAATCCCCTTATATCCAGCATAAGGATTAAGACTTGCTCAAGACTCCTTACCAAAAGGGGTCAAAAAGATCTGGAATATTTTCCCACCATATTTTTTGTGCATGTATTATAATCACCGAAAATTCATTAATATCAGGATTAGGTGGAAAATTTACCCATGATATTTGCAATTCAATTCTCCTGTCTTCCAATATAAAATCAAAGATACTTCCCTTGTCATGTAGCATCTGTAATTTACCAGAAAACACTACATCATTCACAAAAATACTGTCTATATTTTCTAGATGCAGCTTACCCTTAATGCGATGAAACTTTGAAAGAGTGATATTATCTCTTAGATCGTCCTCATCTATTGCAGCGCTTTGCATGCAAACTTCTATCTTATTAAGCTTATGATCTATAGCAATAATCGCTCCGTCATGAAAAAATGGAACGTAATGGACAATAGAAGTGTGTTTCATGTGTTAATTCCACCAAATATGTTCTAAAGAATAAATATGAGATTTATCATGACCATCAGGCACTGGATTTCCTTGAGCATCGAAATATTCATCTTGCCAGCTTGTTTTTTTGGAATTCGGACGATGATAATGATCATGTGCTTTATGGCCTGTTTGACCCGGTTTACCTTGATCATGGCGTAGTTTTTCACCTGTCTTTTCGTTCTCAAATGTCCTATGACCTCTTTTTCTAGCATCAGGATGGGTAGTCTCCTTCCAACCAGGTCTCTTTAATAAATCATCCGGATCTGCAGGTAGATCCGGATCTACACTACCACTCTTTATAGCAACATCAATCCCTCTATACTCACCATAAGAAGCCGAGCTAGAGAGTAGCTCTACACCCTTATATCCAGCATAAGCAATAACACTTGCGGCTGCAGTATATGTAGCTGCCGTTATACATGCAGAAAGGGTCGGCAGCATCAGCTCTGCTCCCCAGATTAAAAGGGGTATGGCAAAAGCAAACTCACCGCTTGGATCTTCATATAAATACGGACTATTAAAAAGATA
>CAMCLJ010000072.1 GCA_945875745.1 Chlamydia trachomatis | reverse complement strand
AAAAAACGACTGCAAAAATGCAGTAGACCACTCTCGACCTAAAGCATCCGTAATTTTGAAGTCGATTTTAGCACCTTTAAATTCAGCATGAGTCGTCTCTTCAAAGACACCATTCATAATAGAATAAGCAGCTTTTCTAAGAGCTTCAGCGCAAATCTTCTCACCCTTTGTAAGAGCAGAAGGCTTTACTTTTCTGACACTTAAAATCAGTTTAAACTCAAAAGACAGAATTTTAAGGATTTTAATGATGAAAAGCAAGGAAGAAATACTTTCATCAAGGAGTTGGCTTGCGGAGCAAAAAATATATTGAATATCGAATGCAGATTCTCGGGTTTTTAACAAACCGCAAGAAAAATCCTGCAACTGGCTATCGTAAAAACAGACCTCTTCGGACACCTTAGAAAAACTAGAGCCAGCTATTAATGATGCGCGCCCGGCCAATTCCCTTTCTAGGAAAGAGTTGAATTCTTCACCGTTAGATAGCGATAAGGACACAGGGCTTGGCATTTTTATAAAAGAAAATTTTTCTTCCATAAGCCTTTGACGAAGAAATCGAGACAGATCATTCCAAACAGCTTCTCCCCTAGGATGCCAAACCCACAGTCCTTCATTTCCGGTTAAAGCACTAAAGAGATCTAACTGAGTCCCGATTTGAGGATGAAGTCGACTGACTAAACGGCCTTCTTCTTTTAAAAATTTCTTTAACGACTGCCGATCAGCGCAAGCAGCCCCCCAAATACGGACGATATCCCGCCCATCCCTCATACCAATTTTTTCAAAAGACTTTAATTTAACAGCGCCAGCATCACGAGTAGAAAAACCTTCTAGACCATCTTCCATCCAATCAACGAACTGATCGATCTGAAATACAAATATTAATGAAGAATTTGACAGAGCCGCATCCTCTGCTCGAAAAGACTCCTTATGAAATACAAGCATTTGACTGGCACTAAAAGGGACCATCTCCATCTGCTTAATATTAGAGGAGCTCTTAATCAAACCTGCAATCGCCTCTTCAATTAAAATTAAAAAGGACTCATGAAAGACAAAAGGAAAAGCAAAATCATAGTAAAAACCAAGAGGAGTGACACCCCCCCCAACAAGACATGTTTCTGGAAACGTCTTTTTAACAGAAGCTGCAAGCAAGAGGCTGGCAACTTTTCGAATGTAGGAATTAGTATTTAATAAATGCATAGTATAATGGGACATAGCTGACTCGAACAGCTGACCTCCACGATGTCAACGTGGCGCTCTAACCAACTGAGCTAATATCCCGTAATGGTTAAAATTTTGCAGGTGAGGATAATCTTTAAAAGGGTTTCTGTGCAAGAAAAATCAAAATATCATCGAAGGATCTAAACATAACACTTTGGCATAACAGCTATCTGGACAACCCAATCATATGGCATTCCTAATTACAAATTAGGATATAATAATATTATATTTTATATTAAAAAATAAATTTTATTTTACAGAATTGAAAAAATTCTCTAAAATATACCTAATTATAATATAGAATATCTATGAATCCCCAAAGCCCAGTCTCTAGAACGCAACAGATCCAAGAACCTACCCGTGCGCAACCGGAACAATCTACTAGAACCTTGTCTGAGAGAATTTATCATCTAGCCAATACAGTCTTCCAAGCAATTGCTTCGGCCTTCAGCACATTATCTCAATCATGCAACCAGCTATTACAGGCCTTATTCGCAAACAATCCAAGAGCCACACAAAGCGGTAGCTGTCAAGGTATAACAAATCCAGCGCAAGCAGGATTAGATCTACCCTCTCAGCAAGGATGCCTTCAACAAAGAGAATCGATAAATCACCTCTCTACTAGAGCTGCCGATCCAATTCAACTTACACAAGCAAGAAGCCAATCTCCGATTCCAATAAAAAATACTATTCATTTGTATCCAGGGCCACTCAATGAATTACAAAAGCCAGTAGCTCATCTCAAGCAAGGGGGGCGTCTGGCAATGACATCAGGGATATATGATCAGGTAGAGCTTTCAATCCGAAAAGAAGACCTATTTCAAAGTCAGGCTCATGCAATTGTCAACGCTGCCAATACCCATCTCGGTGGAGGAAGCGGTATTGATGGAGCAATTCACAGAGAGGGCGGGCTATCATATGCTAAGGAACACGGCAGGCTTAAAGAAGAATTTGGAGGAAAGTACCATGGAAAAGATGCCAATTATGTCGAGGGATACGCAGCATTGATTGGAAGCGGGGCTCTTTTAGAAAAATTTAACATCGAACAAGTAATGATTGTTGCCGCACCAAACTGCCAAAACGAAAACCCAAAATCCATGCCGCTAAAGGTAAAAAACGCCCTCTATTCATGCTACCTCAACAGCCTGATCCTTGCAGAAGAACAGGGACTTAAAAGCATTGCATTCCCTTCTTTAGGAACCGGTATCTTTAAGTTCCCTGTAGATGATGCGGCTGATATCGCACTAAGGGCTATACGCGACTTTCTTGAGATAAGAGATGGCTCCAAAAATATCAAGGCCATTTCCATCCATTTTCTTCCGATTGAACCAGACTCGGTAACGTTTGATCCTTATAGATCGGTATGCCGAACGGCCCCTGAATAATTCAATCAACCCTACACAGATGGTATAGATCAAAATCTTCATAACGATATATAGTATCTACTGTTTTACCTTGAGTCATTATATGAAAACATCTTTTCCTCTTTTTTCTTCACCTATTTCTATGAGTCAGCATCTATGGAAACAACTGATAGCTTCCGGCGATATCATAATCGATGCTACGATGGGAAACGGAAAAGATACGCTTATCATCGGGCAAATCCTCTCATCTTTAGGAGGAGGCACCCTTTTTAGCTTAGATATTCAAGAAAAAGCTCTTGAAAACACAAAAGCTCTACTACAGGAGCACCTTCCTAACTACTCTTCTTTTGTACATCTATCACTTAGCTGTCATACAGCATTTCCAAAAGAAATTAAGACAGAATCAGTCAAATTAATCGTATACAACCTAGGCTACCTGCCAGGTGCTGATAAAAATCTTACAACAATGACACCCACAACGCTGATCAGCGTAGAAAAAGCAATTGAGCTCCTGTGCCCTGGTGGGGCCTTGAGTCTCACCTGCTATCCGGGCCATCCAGAAGGGGCCTGTGAACTCCAAGCTCTACAATCTATGGTAAGTCTACTCGATAAAAAAATCTATTGCGTAACTCACCATTATTGGATGAATCGCACCCAAAGCCCAAGCCTTATCCTCGTCCAAAAAATGTGCACATCCAACATCTAACTTTCCATTTTTTGTTTACATCATATCTTAAACTCTTTATTTCATAGTCTTTTAAACAACGCTTTTCTTATCTAACAAATTTGAATCCGATAAAAAAAAGCGTTATGCATCCATTCGAATCGTAATATTGACGGCATATTTGTGATGAAAAACATAAATAAAAAAACATCTCAGATCTCAAAAAAACTCAATGATATCGAAGCTCGGTTAAACCACCCCATTAGTCCTGAAAGATGCAGAATTATATGCAATCAACTCGGATCCATAAGGGAGCGGCTAGAAGCTATTAAACAGTTTATAGAAACAGAATCTACAGTCTTTTCAGGGTCCCTTCTTTTAGATATTGATCCACTTGAAAAAAACATCTGTTTTTTATACGGCAAAGCCATTGATAAAAAAGTAGATTTTCAAGTC
>CAMCLJ010000071.1 GCA_945875745.1 Chlamydia trachomatis | reverse complement strand
TCATAAGGGATTGATAACGACTCTCTAGCGATCTTCTTTTATCGGGAAATCCATTTATTGCCTCTGTATAGGCTCGGTCATATGCTAATTGCTCGGCTCGAGCCGCAGGGCATTTTGCTGTTTGAACCATTCGTTGATGAATTTCTTGTATGCTGATTCTGTGTGTCTCTGCAACATCAGCTAATTGCTGTACATCTCCTGCTCCAATTAAGGCCTCCCGTTTTGAACTGTATTTGCGCTCGATTTCTTTTTCTTGTCGCTCTAAGCGGGCCATAACACACTCTGTGCGCCGAGGATATTTTTCATCCAGCCGGGCATAGTTAAAATACCTAGATTCATGTTGAAAAGACGCATATTGATCAAGGATTTGCGTCAATTGCCCGTACATATACGGAGAAATTAAGCTGTGCTGATACCAGCTATTTACCTCGCTTCTTCTGCTCGTTAAAGAATCTAGTTTTATTTTCGGTAGCTCATGTTCTAATTTGAGCCGAAGGGATTCAATGGGAAGCAATTGGTATCTTGTCATAGCATCTAGTGTTTCTATAGCGATGAGCTGTCTGTAGGACATTCGTGCCGACATCAGGCTAAATTTAAATCGGAGCTCTTCTATAGGATAAAGATTGTATTTTATAATCGTATGAAGAGGTGCAAGTCGTACCAGCTCTTGGTAGGGCTTGAAAGCTGCCATTTGTTGAAACTTGAACCTTACCCGTTCAATCGGTACTAGATCGTATTTTACAATCGTTGCGAGATTTTCTTGTTTTATCATCCCTTCATAGGAAAGAAACTGAACGCTTTCTTGAAACTTGGCTCTGATTGCCTCTAGAGGTATAAGGTCGTGCTTTATAATTGTTGCCAGATTCTCTAGCCTTAACATATCGGCGTAAGACAGATACCGGGCCTCTTGCTCAAAGGCGGTGATAACTTGTCGCATCGGCATTAGCTGATGTTTCGCAATTAATTCAGGGCTCGCTAAATTGTGGATTTGGCTATAGGATACGGCATGTCTGATGTCATTTGCAAATCGATCTCTAATTCTTCTCATTAAACCATAAGTTCTGTGGGATTCGCTCATCTCAATCATACTAGCATAAGAATAGTGTTGAATCTCTTCCCATAATTTATTCGCTAAAAATTCTGTGGAGAGCAATCCAAAACTTTCAATTGTAGCAAGGGGGTATTTAGCAACCATTTTGGAATAAGATAGGCCAGAGATCTCTTCATAAAATTTATCTCGAAGGATGTCTTTAGAAACAATGCTGTATTCAACAATGTGATCAATAGAATGGGCCTTTAATAATTGGTCATAAGATAGGCCTATCGCCTCCCTTCGGATCCTGTCTAGTTCTTCTGGATTTTTGTAATCCCGGATGGTACTAGCCCAATAAGTAAGACCGACTGTAGTAGCTGCTAGGGCAATCGAACATACAGCCGAAACTGGGGCAAGGACGCTGGCTCCCGCTAGAATCAGAACTCCTATTGTTGATGCTCCAGATATCGAGGCTAAAATTTGTAAAGCCACTCTTTGGACTTTAAAGCTGCTGATTCTATCAGAGCTTTGATGTATCGGACTCTGAGAATGTACTTCACGACTCATTGTAGGGGATACGTTCATGGCTACCTCTTTTTTTAAAAAAAAGTTAATTTTACGAGTAATTATAATGAAACTATTAGTTTTGCGCTAATTGAATTATATTATTTATTAATGCAATTAAATTTAAATTTTTTATTTTATTAGATAAATAGTTCTTAATGTTTTAGATAAGAACCAATTCATGTGGTAGGTCAGATAGGTAATAGTGATTGGACCGACTGGAACAAGCTGCTTTCTCTACTTGTTTGGAAAATTGTAAAGGGGTAATCGAGATTGAAACTCTTAATTTTATCAGGTCGAAAGCTTTTTGAATTGTTACGTCTAGATTCAGGGAAAATATGTCCAAGAATTTTTGGGTTCAATATACATACTAGTTATGCAGCCTCGGATAGAGTAGATTCTTCCCGTTCAAGCATATAGATCAGGTCTTTCATGATGTTAGCGGTCTCTTCTATTTGCAGATCATTATTGCCATATTCTTCTAAAGCTTCGCTAATTCCTTCTTTATTTTGAATTTCCTTTAAAAAATTTTGGTAGTTTTTATTGCTCATGATCCTTTGCTGAGAATTTTGTTTTAAATGATCTGTGTAGCGTGTGTATGTAGAGAGGATTTGTTGTAAATTAAATTTATACACCTTAGCTAGTTGAATTCTATAGAAAGCAGAGATGTCCGATAGGTCGTCGTCAAAATTAGGTCCAATGAAGTCTGTGCCCACGGGATGTTTGGAAAACTGTTCTCCAATTTCCATTTCTGAAAAAATCCCGGGTACAACAATATCAGCTTTTACACCAACGAGCTGCGGGCTTTTACCAGATACGGTATAATATCTACCCCTAGTTACTTTATATTCCCCTTTAGGATTGACTTTGCCGTATTGAGCAGATTCTAAAGTAAAGGTTTGAAAAGTCCCTTTGCCGTATGTTGTTTCATCGCCCACTACGATTGCTCTACCATAGTCTTGAAGGGTTTGGGCAACAATTTCAGAGGCCGATGCGCTTAATTTATTTGTTAATACCAGTAAAGGACCGTTCCATAATTTTTTTTGTTCGATATTTCTGAGTTTTTTGATCTGGCCGGTATTATCCTTTACTGAGACCACAACCCCTTTATCTATAAATAATCCGGTAACTGCAACAGCCTGATCTAATAGTCCGCCGGCGTTATTTCTGAGGTCTAATATAATCCCTTTTATATCATTTGTTGCTCCAAGCTCTTGGATGACTTGAGTTAAATCTTGTGAAGAAGAGCTTTTATTATCTTGATAAAAGGAAAATAGATGAAAAACACCGATCACCCCTTCCCCAAAAGGAATAGAAGATGACTCTAGGCGACTTTCTTTTAAAACAACTTCACTACGAGTAATATCAATCTCGAGAGTCTCTTCTTGGGAATCAGATCCTTCCCCTGTTTTTCTTACGATAGTAAGAGAAACAGGGGTCCCTTGCTGTCCTCGGATTAGTTCTACCGCTTCAGTAATATCCATTCCCACAATTGGTTCTTGATTTACAGCGATGATTTTATCCATTAGTTTTATTTTTCCGCTAAGGCTGGCTGGCCCCCCTTCGACTAGTCGAATCACTGATAATCCATCTAGATCATCTCTTAACTGAGCACCAATTCCAAAAAGCCTCTGCTGGACCTGGATCATAAACTGGTTGGCTTCGGCGGGAGTAAAGTAGGCTGTTTGTGAATCTAAAGCAGAGCTTACAGCTTTTAGCACGTTCGATAGGATGAGCTGTGTCTTTTCTTGGCCGGTTGGACCGATTAGTTCTTGATCGCGATTCAACCTTCTTTTCTGTAATCGTTGAACAAATTGATCCTTTGTACTTTGGGTTAGCTTCTCGGCAGATGCTAGCTGTAACGACTTAATTCTCAGCAGCCTATCTACAAGAGCTTCTTCACTGACAGACCACTTCAATTGTTTAAATTCTAAGGCCTGTACGTTGGTTGGTAATTCCTGTTTCTCTATGACCTGCTCTAGGCGAGTCCTTCTTTCGATGGCTTTTAACATTGCTTCATGAATTTGGGCGTAGACTGTAAAGTCTTCTTTTTTCATTTGGCCAAGGGTTGTATTTAATAGCTCGTCCGACGGGTTTATCCATCTATCTATCTCATTAAGAATGAGATATGTCTTTGTGGGGTCTAGTTCTTCAAGGTAGTTTTCAAAAGAGCGGGCGATAATTTCTGCATTTAAGTACTGATGGCTTACATGGGCTTTTAAAATCTCTTCAATTTTAACCCTGGTATCACGGGGGGTGAGTGTAGGTGGCTTGGCGTAAGTAAGGCTAAAACAGGATACAAACAGTGTCAGAAATGTTATAAAATACATGACTTACCTACCATAGACTTTTTTTCGTAGCATAAAGTATATCAGATGTTTAAAGCCATGGAAAAGAACCCTAAAGCGGCAGGATTATTCATTTTTTTTGTGATTGTAGAGCTAAAATTTGCATTACCCCATTGATTTAAATGTGTTTTTATAGTATAATAATAAATCGAAGAAAGAACAGATAACAAAAGTAAACAAAATAAAAGTATTTAAAATAAATTATTAATAATTAAATTATTTATTTTAATTGTAAGGAGAAGGAAATCATGTATAGATCAGAAAATCATTTAATAGATACTGATACAATAGTACAAGAAGATGGAAAGAAGGTTGTTTCTATTACAGAAGCTGCCAAGATTAATA
>CAMCLJ010000070.1 GCA_945875745.1 Chlamydia trachomatis | reverse complement strand
CAATTGATGCTGTTTGTAAAAACCATAGCAGTTAGGCAGAAGGCCAGCCAGGCCTTCTGAGATTTGGTCAGGCTTCCACCGACGCCCTTTAGGGAGTCATTTAATAAATCGATATATTCTCTTATAAAATCTATGGCGTTAGCAATCATAAACGGCTCATCTTCAGTGATTTAAAGATGAATATTTTAGCATTTTACTGGATAAATGTTAAGTAATTATTTGAGAAAGTTTAAGAAAAGTAGAACATCGAGGCAAAAAGGTGTTAATGGTATGGCTATTGAAACCCAACAACTTATGATTCCTGTAATTAAATGGGCTGTTATTAGCTCGATGGGTGAGGTAGATTTAGGCCCTTTTCTAACGAATAAAAATACGTTGGCAACCTATAGGAACGACCTAAAAGTTACTGAACAGCTAGAATACTGTACTGCGTTAATGAATGACCCGAATTGGGCTCAACATGCTGAGGCCTATCATAGAGAGCTGAAGATTGAATCTGCCTTAAGCGGGGACAAGAACATTCTTGCATTCTCTACATACTTTAACTTACTTAAAACACAGAATCCAGAGCTGTTTTTTAGTTTTATATCAAACCTATTACAAGACAGCAGAATCAAGCTACTCCAAGCACAATACCCTGTTCTTGTAGATCTTATTATAAACGAACGCAAGGCACTTAAGGCAGAAGAACAAATATCACTGATTCTAGATTTAATAAGCAGAGCTAGAACAGAGTGTCCATCGATTGCTCTTGAGGGGATTTATCGATTCTTAAAAGGTGTCGATCAACACACCTGTGATCGATTTATTCTCGAGGCAAGCTTTATGTTACCAAAGAACCCTACAAGCGTAGAGATCAAGAAGGCTATTGCAGAAAGCATGATAACATATATTTCCTCTCCAACCCATCCACAATGGGATGCAAAGGTGTCTGATATCCTTATCGAGAACATTTTGCAATTAGAACAGGGGACTGTTCCGGTTAAATCTTGGCAACAAATACTAGGTATGGCCGCATCTGTCGATCCCAAATATCTTCCTGCTATATTACACCGATGTTCTAGCCCTTTGAAAGAAAAAGAAAGAGGGGTAGTTTTAGCCGAACAGCTTGATATTGCAAGGCAGTACCATGATCTTGTTGCTAGAAGAGACTCTTGGAACGCATGGACAGAGGGACATAGTTATTTATACGAATTAGCGATCGATTCTCGAAACTTTGAGCTTTTAACCTGGATCCAAGCGAAAGAATTAAGAGTACCTAAAGAATATGCTGTGAAGATGAAAAATAAGTTCATTGATGCTTTAACATGCAGCCTAGATTTAGCACTTATTGAGAGCTTAAGCCCGTTGAACTATTTAGAAGAAAAAGATAAGAATTTTATTTACTTAAGCATGCTAGACAAACCGCATAGCTTCCTGGATCAAAGTTCTTTAAGCCAGATTTTACAGGTGTTAGGACCAGATTTAGATTTAGATCAAATATGGAAAAAGATGTTTTCCAAAAACAAGGCAGAGCATGTATTCAATAATGAGTTCCACGCTCTTGGACAGCTATATAAATTACTCCAACCGCTCGGCTCTCAAACACTAATGAAAAAATGGGATAAGCTCTTATTAGCTGAATCTATCAAGGCAGTTCCTTTAGTAAGTAGGGAATTGGAAGTAAAAAAACACTCACCTTTGCTGGACTCATTCTATGAGCACATAGCCCCTTGCTTACCTGAAAAAGATGTGTCTATTAAGCCATTGGTTTCATCTGCAAATCCCAAGATCCAATATTTTTTACAATTCAATCAAATGATGGATTGGATATGTTATAAAGACAGTGATCATTTATTCGGTTATGCTAAAGCCTTGGCCGAGTATGCGACACCTTGGGTACTTCTAAAGACTGCCATAGAGGAGCCTTGCGATCCAAGTCAGCTAATTTTTCTCTACCAGCTCTTATATACGTTAAACCTATGTAGCGAGGATGACACGATTCCAATTAGCACACCATCTTGCCACAAGGCTTTTACAGAACTTCTAACGAGTATTGCTGAAATAACACGACCAAATCGGCATAGTTCTGCAATAGAATATGAAAATGAAAAGTTGGTCATATTAGCTCACTTTTTTCAATTAATAGCCCAGCAGCTTAAGGTGCCGGACAGTTTCTCAACAAAACTGATGGAAATGTCCGACTTCAAATTGAATGCGATGAATCAGATATTGCAACAGCGCCACCGGTTCCCCAAGCTGGATGATGAGGTTTTGCTGCCAGACTTTTTTATTCGATTAGTGTGGATATTACCAGACCCAGAACTGGCAGCTTATGTCTTATTCGAAACGATGAGACGCAGTGTGAATGTCGAATATCGCGAAAAAAACAAAGGAGCAGTAGATGCTTTCTTCACCAAATATGATGATTTTGCCGATATTGTGTTACAATTCGATAGCCAGTTCTATAATACAGAGTTACTACGTCCTGTTTTACAAGTCTATAATACAGAGTTACTACGTCCTGTTTTACAAGATGTGTATGAACTCATGTCTCGCCCAACAATATACAAAGAGGGGGCTGCTGCTGATGGGATCGCCCGTGGGGTCAGGAAGTTGATAGATCGTTTATTTATTCCTCTAGGCATTTGTGGGATAGAAAAGAGTGTGATGCCAAAGCCTCAATCGATGATGGATAGGCGAAAAGGGGAGTAGCTTCAGAGGATTTTCACCTTTGACAGGGACTGGAAGTAAGACCCTTCCAGTCTACTTGCTAATTGGTTGTAAATGTATTCAATAAAACTGAAGCTTTCCTTTATTGCTTAATCAAGGAAAATGAAGTTCGTTAACAGCTTGGTCCACTAGGCTGAATCTATCTTTCACAAGTATACCCTGGTATTTTCTGAAAAATACCATTTCTCAATTCTCAAGAAGTTCTAATTGTTCATGTAAACACAAATGATGTTTCAAGCTTCATGTGGTTGTACTTGCCAACATGTGGTAATGGCTTGCTTGAGTTATTTTATCTCAATCAGGATGCAAAGCTAAGTCTGCATGGTTCTATATTTTGTAATAGGTATAGGCTTAGCTAATTTTCATCGATCACATATGTTGTTTGTGCACTCTTCTATTGCATATTAATCACCATTCCTGTCATGTATCTATTCTTTCTTTATGAATTGTCACGGTATACGTTGATCGTCATCGATAGGATCTGTCAAATAAGGTGGTTGTTTCATGTTGTCTAACAGAATTGGCTCCGATCAGTTACAGGAAAGTAATCTGATAGAAAATAAGGAGTCAAAGGATCATCTAGCTTTATCTAAACTTCTTACCTTCCTGTCTAAGAACAATGAATGTTATGTGCTGATCAGATGTGGAAAGCCCTCTGCTCTTGGCAAGATGCAGGTTGAAATGACGTATGAGGGAGATCCCACTCTTGCATCGTATTTGATTGAAAGTGCATCTAATATAATAGAGGAAACCGAGGCCTTAAAATCTAATTCTTTCTAAGTTTCAAAATGGGAATCTATGAATCTAAGTACACAAAATTTGCAGCATTGGTACGAGGCGAATCAATCCGATATCTTAAAAGACTTTTTCACGTTCTTGCGCTTTAAAGGGATCAGCACTGATCCGGTTTTTCATAATGAATGTAGAGCCACAGCTGAATTTCTTGTAAGTTACCTGCAGCAAATTGGCATGAAAGCTACGTTGTGGCAAAACCCAGGTCTACCTGTTGTGTTCGCAGAGCATTATGTAGGAGCCAGTAGGCCCACCGTCTTGATCTATCAACACTACGACGTTCAGCCTGTAGATCCTATAGAACTGTGGGATACCGATCCATTTGATCCTCAGATCCGTCAGGGCAAGGTATATGCCAGAGGTGCCTCCGATAATAAAGGACAGTGTTTTGCAACTCTTACTGCGTTAAAGGCTGTTTTAGAGTTAAGTAAAAACCACCCTGTAAATATTAAGCTCTTTATTGAAGGGGAAGAAGAGTCGGGAGGAGCTGGTACAGCAATCACCCTTGAAGAAAAAAAAGAAAAGCTACGCGCAGACTACGCTTTAGTTGTCGACTTTGATATGCCAAGACAAAATCAACCAGGTATCACCTTAGGTATGCGTGGTATCGCCACGTTTAATATAGAGTGTCAAAATGGTAGGCAAGATCTGCATTCAGGTGTTCATGGCGGAATTGCTCTTAATCCTTTAAGAGCCCTTTGTGATGTTTTTTCCAAAATGTGGGACGCAAATGGCACGATCGCAATCGATCATTTCTATGATGATATACATCCATTTTCTAAACAGCAATTAGAGAGGGTCAACCTTTCATTCGATCAGAGCAGTTATGAAAGG
>CAMCLJ010000069.1 GCA_945875745.1 Chlamydia trachomatis | reverse complement strand
TATTTCCAAGAAGTGAATCTGCTAGATCGTATTGTCCTGAAACTCGTTGTGACATAAAACCCTCGTTTTGTGAAGGGAATATTTTACACTAACCCGGGAGGTTATGCAATGGTCTCAAATCATTTCTATTTTAACCGGAATGTGTAGGGCAGATGTTATGGAAAGATGTTTGTAGAAGTCTGGCTGAATTCAAGTTTCTATTGCACCAACCAGTTTTTTAAAGGCATTTTTAGGGTAACTGCCTCTATTGCAAACACAGCAGTCTCGATGATTAAAAAGTAGTAAAATAATGAGCCAGAACGGCTTATAAATATAATGAGACCCTTAGTTTAAGATCTCTTTTGTAAATAAAGGGTAGGCTGGAATCCATACGTTATCCTCTATTTTTTTACGTAGTTCTTCATCAGACATCGGGGATGCTATCCCCTCTTTTTGAGCTGTTTTACCAACTACAAAAGCGATTTCCTTAGAAATAGTTCGTATGTTTTCAAACGAGGGAAATAAAGAAGCTAATGGATCAAGAAGTATAGGTGAGTGCTGGCTTAGGGTTTTTGCTGCTGCAACAAACAGTCCCCTGGTTATTTTACTTGCTTTCACAGCAATTACACCGAGGCCAAGACCTGGGAAAATACAGGCATTATTGCATTGAGCAATAGAAAATAATCTACCTTGATATTCAAAAGGTGAGAAAGGGCTTCCTGTGGCAATAATAGCCTGCCCTTTAGTCCACTCTATGAGATCTTTTGGGCGGGCTTCTGCTTTGACCGTAGGATTAGATAAAGGTAAAATAATAGGGCGCCCGACCTTGCCTGCCATTGTTTTAACGATTTGCTCGGTAAATGCCCCTGTTTGTGTAGAGACACCTATCAATACAGTTGCTCGAATATTTTCGATTACCTCTAAAAGAGTAATATGAGAAGGATCCTTTACTCTCCATTTAAGAACCTCTTGCCTCAAGCGTGCATATTGCCTTTGTTCCGGATCCATCTGATTTAGATCTGTGTGTATCAAACCATGAATATCGACAACATAAAACTGCTTTATCGCTCTATCACGTGGCACCCCTTCTTCTTCCATCGCATCGAGGATTTTAGAACAAATGCCAAGGCCAGCAGACCCTCCGCCTAATACCACAAATTTTTGCTCTTCCAGCCTCTCACCAGCCAGATGCATCCCCGAAATAACAGCAGACAAGACAACTGCAGCAGTGCCTTGGATATCATCATTAAAAGAAAGAAGCTGATCTTGATACCGTGTAAGTAATGGCTTTGCATTGGCTTTAGCAAAATCTTCCCATTGCAAAAGAACCCCTGGAAATCTTTCTTTAATTAACTCAATAAACTGATCGATAAAAGCTGTATATTCAGCTCCTGTAATCCTTTCGTTTCTCCATCCAAGATAGTTTTCATCTCTTAGAAGATCTGGATTATTTGTTCCAACATCCAAAAAGATCGGCAGTGTTTTAGCCGGATGAATGCCCCCTAATAATGTATAAAGAGAGAGCTTTCCAACAGGGATTGTCATCCCACCTATTCCAACATCTCCAAGTCCGAGCACACGTTCCCCATCTGTTACTACGATGACATCGATCTGTTTGGCTGTAAATGAAGAGAGGATCTCTTTCATTTTGTCTTTATGGGGATATGATAGATAAAGACCCCTATGCTCCCTATATAAACTGCTGTACTGTAACGAGACCTCACCAACTGTTGGGGTATAGATGTAGGGTAGCATTTCAGATAGATGCTCTAAAACTAAACGATAAAATAGCACTTCATTCCTGTTTTGCAAGGAATACAAAAACTGAAATTTCGATAGCTGATCTGGTTGACTTAAGAAATTATGATATCTTCGATGCAGCTGCTCTTCAAGGGTCGAGACGTGATATGGTAGGTATCCATTCAGACCTAATAAATCTCTCTCTTCTTGAGTAAAAGCAGTCCCTTTATTTAGTAAAGGATTGTTTAAAATATGAGTGTTAGAGAATTTTGACCCCATAGCCTCTCTTAGTCTATATCCGTAAAAATCAAAACCTAACTGGTGATCATTCTACTTGTCAATACATTTTGAAGAGAATCTGGTTTATAGTTTGGAAAAAAGAATCATCATGATACAGGTATAATAAAAAGAAAAATATTGGGCAAAGGAGTTCTAGTTATGGCACACGTTCTTGTTACAGGATCAACTGGATTTATTGGAAAAAGATTAATCCGGTCCTTATTAGATCAGGGACATCACGTTTATGCGTTATCTAGAATCCGTGGGGTGGGATTACCAGAACTTAAACATGCTAATTTGCACCTTTTGTGGGGTGATTTAAAAGACCCTTCCTCTATGGATCCATTTCCTCAAGAAATCGATGCTGCTTATTATTTAGTCCATTCGATGGCAGAACATAATAAACATCTATTATCTGCTGAGGAAGATACAGCCAAACATTTTGTAGAAGCGATCGATAAAACAGGATGTAAACAAATCATATACCTCGGAGGGATCATAGACTCCTCCGGAGACCTTTCTGAACATCTGCGATCCCGTTTAAATGTCGAGCGTGTTTTAAAAACAAGCAAGTCCCCCTTAACAGTCTTAAGAGCCAGTATCATCATTGGCGCCGGCAGTGCTTCCTTTGAAATTATCCGAGATCTTATCGAAAAACTACCCCTTATGGTAGCTCCACGTTGGGTCCTCAGCAAATGCCAGCCTATTGCGATCGTCGATGTATTGTATTATTTATCAGGGGTCCTTCTAAAGCCTGAGATGTACGGAAACACGTATGATATCGGCGGACCTGAAGTCATGAGTTTTAAAGAAGTCCTGTTGCGATATGCTAAGTTTAGAAAATTAAAACGATATATTTTCGAGGTCCCCTGCCTTACACCACGTCTATCTAGTTACTGGCTAGTTTTTATCACTTCTGTAAGGTTTAGTTTATGCTCTTATCTTGTTGACAGCATGAAATACAATAGTTTTTGCACTAATGACAGCATAAAAAAAATCCTACCTAATACTTGCATCTCTTTTGAAGAGGCACTCAATAGAGCCTTTTTAAAAATTGCACAAAATGATGTCGTATCTACATGGATGGATTCTTGGATTGTAGACTCTAATAGCCCCGATATCAGTAAATGGATAGAGGTGCCAACAGATGGATGTTTAAACGACATCCAAAAAATGCCCATGGGCCTTCCTAAAGAAGAGGTCATTCAAAGAGTCTGGAGTATAGGTGGCAAAAATGGTTGGTATGGGCTTAACTGGGCATGGAGGATACGGGGTTTATTCGATAAGTTCATTGGTGGAACAGGTTTAAACCGGGGCAGAAGACACCCTACAGAAATAGAAGTTGGCGATTCTATCGATTTTTGGAGGGTAGTTAAAGCAGATAAACAAGCAGGCCATCTGATTTTATACGCAGAATTAAAACTGCCAGGTGAAGCATGGCTAGAGTTTAAGATCGTAGAAGGGGCTCTGCACCAAACAGCCACATTCCGCCCCAAGGGAATCTTAGGGCGTATGTACTGGTATGCTATGCTCCCCTTTCATTTTTTCATTTTCAGGAAAATGGCACGCAGCCTTGCGCAAACACTTTAACTCATTCGGGTCTTTAGGGAAGACAAGCCGCCGTCGACTGCAATTGTCTGCCCGGTGACCCAAGAACTCGAGTCCTCTAATAGCCATATTATTGCCTGGGCTACATCTTCGGGTTCTCCGATCCTTCCTAAAGGATGGAATGAAGTAGAGCTCTTTAATGCAGCTTCATTAGATAGGATCGCTTGAGCAAGAGGGGTCCTTGTAAGTCCTGGAGCTACTGCATTCACTCTAACCCCCTTGGCAGCATAAGAGGCAGCGGCTGAGCGAACAAGTGCTGCTACAGCACCTTTAGCCGAGGAAATACTCTCGTGACTTGCAAGACCTGTGATTGCAGCTGTTGAGGAACACAAAACAAGCGATCCCTGTTTTTTTTCAGCCATTAAATGGCAAGCGGCTTTTAAAATGCAAAAAGAAGAGGTTGTATTTGTTTTCATCACTTCTTCAAACTCAGCCTGTGATGTCATATGCAGTGGTTTGATATGAAAAGAACCAATGCAGCTGACCACACCATCAAGACTCCCCTTTTCTTTGACAATCTCTTCAAGACATGTCTTGGTGCTATTTTCATTGATCTCTTCTATTACTTTATAAGGTTGCCCGATTCTTGCGGCTAATTCCTCTGTTTTTAATCGATTGCGTCCGATTAAAAACACACAGTGACCCTGCTCTGCTAACTTTCTTCCAAGACACGCGCCGATTCCCCCTGTTGCTCCAAAAATAGCATATACCTTTGATGACATAATCCCCCCTATGTACAAGGAACTTAAAATGTCTGGTTTGATTTTTTTAATACAGAAAAAAGTGATAAATGATAATCGATTGAAAATAGCAAGTCATGATTGCAAGAGCAAAACAAGGTAAATTAGTCTGTTTTTTATTAAGAAATAGGCTAATCGATAGATCCTCTTCTATCTACTTAAATGGCATAGCTGATGAAAAAATTATAGATAGGTGAAACATCTAAGTTACGGACCATATTTAAGAATGAACGGCTATCAGGTTGATTGATTACCACCGGATAGATCTTTCTCTGTAAGCCTTTTTCACTTACCTGCGCCTCTGCGAAGGGTAAATGCTTTTCCTTAATTAGATACTGTTCTACCGAGGAGTTGATATGCCCCTCTAGCCCCTTTTGAAAAAAGAGCTAAAGAAGAAAAATGTCTTTGCGGATCTAGCAAGGCGTTCGTAGACAAGCTACACCTGCCCAGCGTTTACACCCAAGCACCCTAGAATACAGCAGGTAATTTGAGCTGCTCTCT
>CAMCLJ010000068.1 GCA_945875745.1 Chlamydia trachomatis | reverse complement strand
AGTGGTTTTTAAAGAAAATCCAACGATTACTTCGTAGCAAAGTATTAGGTGATCAACGCCATTCATGGCCCGGTGGGGTTTTCCTTCCGCCGGTAGTTTATAAACCGTGGCAATTTTGTCTTTTGAAAGACCTGTTACCCAGGGCATCTTATTAGCCTCTGTTTTTTCTTTTGTTAGAGCCTTTGCCCAGTACATCGAAGCCAAATCAAGCCAGTGGTAGGGCCATAGGAGTTTTTCTTGCAGATCTGGATCTATAATTTGGGCGAAAAAAGCTCTGTCAAAAGAAGGATTTTGACAGATAAATACAGCGTTGCCTCTTTGAATTTTATGTAGAGCGAATAAGTCGATGATTTCTTTGGCGATGATTTCAGTCTTCTTTCCAAGGCTGACCTCATCCCATGTAAACCCATTTACTTCTAGACTTAAGGGGTCACCGCCTTCCCATTGAGGTAAAGTTTGCAGGACAACGGAATGATAGATCCCTTTTTCTTTTCCTGTTTCAACGTCGATTATTTTCAAGGCTAGCTCAATCACCTGATGTTTTTTGTAGTTTAGCCCGTTAGTTTCGGTATCTAAAAAAATGGCCAGCACGTCAGGGTCCTTACGTTTTCTTAATTCATAAAAAAGGAAACTAGCAAGAATCTATGGTTTTTTCAATAATTTTTTGTGTGCAAGTTACCCCTTTTCTGATATGGCTTAAAAAAATAGGGGGTTTTATGGAAATTCAAACAGGTTTGTCTGATTCATCACGCAGTCGAGTTTCGGAAGGGTTGGCATCTTTACTTGCTGATACCTACGCTACCTATCTTAAAACTCAAAATTTTCATTGGAATGTAACCGGGCCTGAATTTTTTTCTTTGCATATTTTATTTGAAAAACAATACAGCGAGCTGGCAGGTCACATTGATGAACTAGCGGAAAGAATTCGAGCCTTGGGGCTTTTTATCGATGCCTCTTTTTCCGGCTTTAAAGATCTCACTGCGGTAAAAGAAGAGGGCAGGGTGTTGGGATCTAAAGAAATGATTCAAGAGCTTGTAAAAGCCCATGAAATTGTTATTAGAAGTGCTAGAAATATTTCGCAAATTGCTGAAAAAGAAAATGATGCAGCAACTGTAGATCTTTTAGGCAGGGGTTTGAATATCCATGAAAAACAGGCCTGGATGTTAAGAAGTCAAGTTTAATTTTGAATGGAGGCGTTTGAAAGGTTTATTGGTGCATAGAAACTAAAAGATATGGTAAGATACCTTTTTTTAAGGTTTCATATGGCACTATCACAGCAAAAGCGTAGAGAAATTCTTTTTCAACTCTTGTTTAGTTTTGATTTTACAAGGGTAGAAGATGATGACCTAAATGAATTTATCATGAAGGAGTTCTTTGTCTCTCGTAGCTCTGTACGGGAAATGCTAGATGAAATTAAGCAGATAGCCATTCATTTAACAGATCTAGATGCAAAGATTACCACGTATTCTATCGCTTATGAACTGCATAGGATCCCTAAAGTGGAGCTTAATATCCTAAGACTTGCTATCTATGAAATGCTGCATATCCCTTCTTTGCCTCCTAAAGTATCTATTGCCGAAGCAATTAGATTAACACGCAAATATGCGACAATGGAAAGTGCTTCATTTATTAATGCCGTGCTTGATGCTATATTTCAATCTGAGATTAAAGAAACTGTTGTGGAAGGGTCTATAAATGAACTGCCTATCCCGGTTCTCGCCGAATAAATCTTTAAAAGATCTTTCAACCTTTGGTATCGGCGGTCTTGCCAAATATTACATTGAAATTGCAACGATTGCAGATATGCAAGAGGTCATTTTATTTTGCAATCAGTCAAATATCGACTATATTGTGATCGGCAAAGGGTCTAATTGTCTTTTTGATGACAGGGGATTTGATGGGTGTGTCATCGTTAATAAAATTACTTTTTGTGAAATTGAACAGACTGAGGTTTTCGTTGGCGCTGGCTATAGCTTTTCCCTTTTAGGTGTTCAGACAGCTAAAAAGGGACTGTCTGGTCTTGAGTTTGCCTCAGGGATTCCGGCAAGTGTTGGTGGCGCTGTATATATGAATGCAGGAGCCAGTCACCAAGAGACCAAAGATCATCTTATACAAGTCCATTATGTCAATGAGTCGGGGGCCCTAGAGGTTCTAGATCGTAATAGCTTAGATTTTTCTTATCGCAGCTCTACGTTTCAAAGTCAAAAAGGTGCCATCGTTGCAGCTAGATTTTCTCTTTCTTCCTCTGAGGTAGCCCGAGCAAAACAGCTAGATATCATTCGATATCGAACAAGAACTCAACCCTATGGTGATAAATCTGCCGGTTGTGTCTTTCGCAACCCAATACAAGGATCGGCTGGAGCTTTAATAGAACACTCAGGACTTAAGGGGCTCTGTCTTGGTGCGGCTCAAGTTTCTCTTCTTCATGCTAATTTTATTATTAATCAAAATGATGCAAAGGCAGAAGATATTTTGAATCTAGCAGCAAGCGTGCAGCAAAGAGTAAAAGAACACACCGGTGTGGAACTGGAAATGGAAATACGATGCATCCCTTATCAGAACAAGATGTAAGCTCATTTCGAGCAGACTTACACACACACACATTATATTCAGACGGTAGCTGCACGCCCAAAGAGCTTATTGATCTGGCAGTCGAGGCTGGACTCCAGGCCCTATCGATTACCGATCACGATACGGTTGAGGCTTATAAAGAGGCAATCCCTTACGCCAAAGATAAGGGTTTGCTCTTAGGAACGGGTGTTGAGTTTTCATCGATCTATAAAACACAGAATGTACATATTCTTGGGTATAATTTTGATATTGATAATCCTTTGCTCCAAGCATTTTGCCAGCAGCAACAAGAAAGAAGAAAAAATCGGAATTTGATTATTTTAGATAAATTAGCCCGGTTTCGATTTATCATCACTGCCGACGAGCTTGAGGCGGTGACTGTCTTGCAGAAGGCAGTAGGAAGGCCTCACATAGCTCAAATTCTTGTCGAGAAGGGGTATGTTAAATCGATTCAAGAGGCTTTTTCTATCTATCTCGGAGACGGGAAATGCTGCTATGAGCAAGGAGACAATGGATCGCTTGAGGAAGTGATTCATGTAATTACTCAAGCTAAAGGAAAAGTCTTCTTGGCGCATCCTCACCTAATTTATGATGGCCTGTTTGTTAAACAAATATTAAGTCATCCCTTTGATGGTATCGAATGTTATTATGGTCGATGTTCTAAAGAAAAAGAGCGTAGGTGGCTTAAAATGGCTAGAGACCGGGCTTTATTAATTAGTGGCGGCTCTGATTTTCATGGGTCAATGAAGCCTTATATTTCCCTTGGATGCTCCTGGGTTCCACATAAAGAGTTTTTGGAGATCTTTCCTCAGTATGCTTAGTGGTTTTGCTTTGTTGGATCATATACTTGAGCATAATGCTGCCGAGCCAGCTGACTTACATCAGCTGCTGGCTGTGCTAAGGGAACTTGGTAATCCACAATATAATTTAAGAGCCGTTCATATAGCCGGATCTAATGGTAAAGGTTCTGTATGCTGTAAGATCGCCCAATCGCTGGAGCTAGCAGGATACCGTGTTGGCCTTTTTACCTCACCCCACATACATTGTTATACTGAGCGGATTCAGATCTGTGGCGAGCTAATTTCTAGAAATCAGGTTGAAGAGGGGCTCACAAAAATATCTGAGGTAGCCGCCTTTCTTGGTATTACCTTGAACTATTTTCAATACACAACTCTTTTAAGCGTTCTATATTTTAAAGACAGGCATGTCAATGTGGTCGTAGTAGAAACTGGGATCGGAGGAAGGCTTGATGCTACACGTGTTTATGACCCGATTTTATCGGTGATCACCTCCATTTCTTTAGAGCACACGCAGTTGCTAGGTTCTTCTAAAGAACTCATAGGACAAGAAAAAGCAGGGATTTGCAAGAAAAACATTCCCTTAGTATTGGGGCCTAGAGCCTGTATTTCATCGATTTTTTCCATCGCAGACAACCTTAAGTGCCCTATTCTATTAGCTCCTCTTGCAGATGAATCTTACGATAGGGAGAATCAACAGATAGCTAAAGTCGCCTCAGAACATCTGCAGGAATTGTTTCCAAATCTTACAGATTATTGTATTGCAAAAGGTGTCGAGTCGAGACCTTCTTGTAGAATGGAAAAAGTAGGCTCTTTTATTTTTGATGTAGCTCATAACCCCGATGCTTTTGTAAGGCTTTTTGAGGGGATTACCTCTTATCTGCCAGAGCAAAAGATTGTTTGTATGATTGGGATGTCCTCAGATAAGGATATTCAGAGCTGTTTATCAATTGCTGCAAAATACTGCGTGCATATTGTGATTGTTGAAGCAGCTGGGGTAAGGCCTGCCTGCCGGCAGCGTTTAGCAGATCTCTTAGATGCCGCCGGATATTTTAAATATACGGTTGCCGATTCGATCCCTGATGGTATAAAAAAGATGCAGGCATATCAAGATGTAATTCACCTTGTATGCGGCTCATTTTATATCATGGATGAGGCGAAAAAAGCTCTTTCTATTATCTATCCTTTTAACCCGTCTTCTGCCTTATCTGCAGCTGGGGCGTTTTCTTCCTGAAAAGAAGCTTCTTTAAAATAACATTCTCGAGATAGTTTCCCATATTCCTCGATGCATTCGATAAGAGAGGATTTGTTTAAGTGGTAGAGTTCAGGCTTTTCCCTTAGTGCTTGATATAAGGGATCTAATAAACCCATTGATGTGCTTAAGTCTAGTAGTTCTTCTGAGGAAAGATGAGATATATCGGTTTGTATTATCTGATTCTCGATTGGGGCCTCTAATATTTTTCTGGCTTGATAGATTACATCTCGATGTTCAATTCCTGGACGGTGATGATCTAGCAGTTTATTTAAATATTGCTGTAGTTGTAAGGAAGATTGTAGTGTGGTTTTTTTTTGTAGCAGTATGGTTTGTTCTTTTATTTGATCGAC
>CAMCLJ010000067.1 GCA_945875745.1 Chlamydia trachomatis | reverse complement strand
TTAAAATAAGAGCTAAGACACTGATAAGAAAAGTTGCCTGACACCATTTTCTATAAGTGGAGTCAGAAACTCTTCAAGCGCTGTTTTTTATGAGTGAATAACTTTCTTTTACGACAAACAAGTTTTCTTGGTGGCAATAGAGAGAGGGACATACCTGATCCCATCCCGAACTCAGAAGTCAAGACTCTCATCGCCGATGGTACTGTACACAAGAGTACGGAAGAGTAGGTCGCTGCCAAGATTTTTTTTCACCCCGATAAGTAACTCTTATCGGGGTATTTTTTTGCCCAGATCCTATCCCCAACACAAACAATTGATTACCGTAGTAATTTTAGCGTTAGTTGTAGGTCCTTAAAGATCAATTTGTTAAGCCTATTCCTATTTGTATTTTTATTCTATGAACCTGATCTATTTTGGATCAGGCCGCCTTCAATTAATCATGTAGGAATAAAAAATAAAAACCTTCTTTTCTGGATTAAGCAACTGACATTAAGTGATCTAAGCATTTAATCGGCTGAATTTATATATGGTATTATTGATTTTTGCGATTTCAATGTAATACTTTCTTTATCAGTTACTTACGCCTTATTCTCTATTTATTTCAATATTTAAAAGTAAGGCAAGCAATAATTCTTTAATAAAAATTAATAATCTAAATATATAATAAAGCTAACGGATAATATATTTACATTAAAAAGGATATTTATGAGTGCTAATCAAGATAAAAACAGTATGTCAGTTAGTTCATCTTCTCTCGGAATGCAGATTTGGTCGAATGATGAAAAAAAAGAACAGTCGAAGCAGAAAGAAGAATTACAGGAAATGCTAAATAATTGTTCAAAAGAGATTAAAGAAATGCTTGAAACCGTGATGACTAATGTTGAGTCAGGTGGTGGAGCTGCCGGTTCATCTGGATCTGGTGCTCATTCTTCTAGCTCTATTGGTATGAAGGGTAGCTCAGCTCCTACTACCTGTAGTATTGAAACCCCAACAACAGAAGAATCAACTGGTGTGTCTTCGACAGCATCAACTCAAACCTCTACAACAGATGATATGAGTCTATTGGACTTGCAAAAACAATTAGCTATGTTAACTGCATTGTTAACTCAGATTGAACAAAAAGTGCCTTCGGCAGAAGTCAAGACCCTTACGGCTTATAATGCTGCACAAGTAAGTGAAATGGAATCAGCACTTAATGATTATAACACTTATGTAAGTGAATGCAATGCCCAGATGGCTAATTACAACGCCGCAGTTGCGGCAAATCAGTCTGATTGGGAGTACCAGGCAGTAGATCATCAAAAAGATAAAAATACTACACCTGTTATCTCATCAAATTGGTGGAATCCCTGTGATTCGAATACAAAAACGGTTTATGGTGATCCAGATGCGGTAGCTAGTGAAATAGAACAGGTAGCGTTGGAAACAACGGGGATAGTTGTTAATGTAACACCTTCTTCTTCTGCAGATGATATGATTGCACAAGCCAACGCGCAGGTTAACGCTGGCATCCAAACAGAAGAGAATGCTGCTTATGTTAAGTTGGAACAGCAGATTGCTCAATGCGGCCCTATCGGACAACTTTTGGCTCAAGAATTAAAGAGTGGTGAGAAATTAACCCCTTTAGAACTTGCACAGGCGATCGTAAACATTCTCCAGACGGAGATGGCGATGCTACAGTTAATGAGTCAAGGCGGAATGGCTGCGCTACTGGAGATGATTCGGTTGTTTACAGACCAATCTAATAAAGCTCAGATCTCATCCGCACAGCTCGGTGCAGCTACCTCTGATAATACTATGGCTATGAATCAGGCCTCATCTATCATAGGTAAGCAGCTTCAGGCTCAAGAAGAAAGGAGCTTGCACGGCATATTACAAAAACAAGCGAACCTCGATGAAAAAGCAAAGTCCCTAAAAATTTTCAGTGATATCGGAATGGCTGTCTCCTTGATTGCCGATCCTAAATCAGCGGTGAAGTTCTTGGATCGTAAAGCAATTAAAAGTGGTGATTTTAAGGATATTTTTGACGGAAAACATACTGGGGCTCACAAGGAGGTTAAGAATGACCAACAGTTCATTCATGATAAATTAGGAATGAATGAAAAAAATAGTAAGCTTCTAGCTGACTCTTTTTTCATATTACAAACAGTAATGAACGATCCAGCGAGTTTACTCGTTTGTAGCAGCAATTTACTTGAATCAACAAATATTCTAGAGGATGCAGTCAGAGCCGGCGTTACAGAAAACAACGAAGGGATGAGTCGTAAAGAAAAAGAAAAGGAGATCCGCAAAGGGGTTCTTGGTCTTGAAATCGCGATTATGGTGGCTACAATTGTGATCTCGATTGCCGCCTCTGGTGGTGCTTCAGCAATGATGAGCTTCATGGGTGATATGGCTCAAGCATCTACTACGGCTGCGGCTTCTTTATTTAGCGTATCCGGTGAAACAGCAGCAGCTACCGCTGGTGAAATCGAGTTGGTTGAGAGCGCATCGCTTGCTGCAAAAGAAGCAGCAAGGGTAGGTAATAGTGTCGCTTTAGCTGCAACAGCTGGAACAGACGGTGCAGCTGCAGCAAATAATATATCAACAGCGATCAATCAGATGAGTCGAATGACACAAGCGCTGATGATGATGCAGGCTGTAGAGCAAGCCGGTATGGGAACGGCATCAGGTGTTCTTCATATAGAAATGAGTAAGTTACAAACGGCCATAGGTGACAAGACTTATGACTATGAGACGGCTCAGAGTGCATTCGAATGGGTGCATAATATACAAGAGCTTACCCAAACTACTAATAATGCGGCTGTCAAAAGTGATTCCCAGGTGATTCAAGAAACGCAAAAATCACAAACGCAGATGTTGGGGAAATTGCTTGATTGGCAGGCACAAGCCGCTCAGATGGCGTAATTATTTTATAATTTGCCCTCAACACCCTGAAACCTCGAATTGAACTTACAATCCGAGGTTTCAGGGTGTTGTTTTTTTTCTAAGACCCGTGATTTTTTAATTCACACCTCGAAACAAACCTAGTTCAACAGATTTTTCATTGCTATTTAGATCTCTTCTAACGGAGCTTTATTTTCATCGGTTTTGATAATATATCCTTGCTTGAGTTCAGCTTGATACACAATCCACAGTCCTAAAGAGACCACAGCTGTTGAAGTGAAGATAGTCCATGAAGGAGTTTCCCCTAAAAAGATCCAGCCGTTGATTGAGGCAAATACTGGGCTGAGTAGTCCTAAAAAAGATAAAAAGGTAGCTGTATATTTTTTAAGCATCATCCCATAAAGATTATAGCAAATAATATTGGAAATGACAGTCATAATCAGCACCCCTTTTAGTACATCGGTAAAATGTCCTTGGACAACAGGTATCGGCGTCCAGGTATCTGCAAACGAAGAATGGATTAAGGCAAACAGTCCGCCCATCAGCATGCTCCCTGCGTTAGCAACTAAAGGGGATACCTGGCTATCTTTTACAACCACTCTGAGTAATACCCAACCGTACACAGAAAATAAAGCTGCTCCTATAATAGCCACTGTAGGCCAAGAAAGGAAGCTCATCGAGCTAAAAAGATCTTCAGATCCTGTTTGTGTCAGAAGCACAGGGATAAATCCGATAAAACCAATCGATAGACCTATCCATTTTTTTGAATTCATTTTTTCCTTAAAATGAATATAGGAAAAAAAGGCCGCAAAAAACGGTGATAAGCTATATAAAAAACAGGTTTTAGCAGCTGTTAAATGCTGTAGTCCCCAGAATTCTAAAATATTAGTCAGATATATACTAAAGAATGCTAGTAAACCGATAGAAAGGTACTGTTTTTTTTCTAATTTAAAGGCGTTTTTTTTAGCTATAAGTAGGTAGGCCGAAATCAGCAAGCCTGCTAGGAACATGCGAAAGCCAGTCAGAAAGACGGGGGGACTGTATGCAAGAGCCATTTTCCCAAAGGAAAAGACAGTGGACCAAAGGGCATACATCAGGATAATAAGGCTGAGGCTCATAAGATCTACCTATAAATCGGATGGACAATAACAGTATGATACCAAGGAATGCTCCATTGGGTCAACTTAACTATTTAGTTATATTTATTACCAGCTTCCCCCCTTTGCTCATATGATGATCAGATTCTTTAAAAGGGGTTGTCCGAATCTGGGTATCTTGTTATAGAGACATATAAATGGGTTATTCTTTATTTTAATTTATGTGAGGTCTGGTGATTTATGACTCAAGTCGTAAAAAAAATTGCGATCACGGGTGGGGCAGGGCAAATTGCTTATAGTATTTTATTTAGGATTGCAAGCGGTGAGCTCCTAGGTCCAGAGCAGCCCATTTCCTTACATCTACTCGATTTACCTGAATGTATGGAGGCTTTAAAAGGGGTTGTTATGGAGCTGCAGGACTGCTCCTTTCCTTTACTGAAGGAGGTTCGCATAGGGTCTGATCCGTTCGAAATCTTCGATGGAGTAGATTACGCTTTTTTAATTGGGTCGAAACCTCGCGGGCCCGGTATGGAGCGAAAAGATCTGCTTACAGATAACGGTAAAATTTTTATTAGTCAGGGACGTGCTTTGGATCTAAAAGCTAATAAAAACGCTTTGATTCTTGTGGTTGGTAACCCTTGTAATACCAACTGTTTGATTGCAGCTTCCTTTGCTAAAAGGCTATCGCATAGACAGTTTTTTTGTATGACCCGACTTGATGAAAATCGAGCCACGGCGTTCCTTGCAGACAAAGCTAAGGTTGGGGTAGATAAGGTAGCAAATGTAACAATCTGGGGAAATCATTCTGCGACACAAGTCCCAGACGTGTTTCATGCTAAAATTCAAGGATCCGATGCTCGATCTGTGATCCATGATGAAGATTGGCTTAAAAGTATATTTATCCCCAAGGTTCAAAAGAGGGGGGCGGAGGTGATTAATGCCCGTGGAAAATCTTCTGCTGCCTCAGCTGCTAATGCGGCCATCGACGCGATGCGTTCTTTGATTAATCCTACAAAGCCTGGTCATTGGTTTTCCATGGGCTGTTTTTCAAAAAACAACCCATACGGGATTGATCAAGACTTGTTTTTTTCTTTTCCCTGTATATCAAAGGGCGGCGGACAAATTGAAATTGTATCCGGTCTTCACATAGATCCCTTTATTCAGGAAAGGATCA
>CAMCLJ010000066.1 GCA_945875745.1 Chlamydia trachomatis | reverse complement strand
GGTGTGCGAGCATTTTGTAATGAAAAAGATCGAAGTATCAAAGAATCTAACTGGCTGCGACCCTCTTTAGAAATTAATGGTTTGTGGGGTGGTTACACAGGTCCTGGGTTTAAAACAGTCATTCCTGCTAAGGCATGCGCTAAACTCTCTTGCCGGCTTATTGCAGGGCAAGATCCAGATCGAATAGAGGAGCTTGTAAGAACATTTTTACAAAAAAATATCGCTTCAGGTATGGATGTTCAATTAACAGCACATCATAGCGCCAAGGCTTTTTGTATTAACCCAGATGAAAAAATCGTGGGTATTATAGCACAAAGCCAAAGAGATGTTTTTGGAGTAGATAGTGAGTTCACGTTATGTGGGGCCTCTGTTCCAATTGTGACGACTCTTGCAGAAATCACTGGCGCCGAGGTGGCTCTGTTTGGCACGTCCTTATCCAGTGATGATTTTCATTCTCCAAATGAACATTTCGGATTAGATCGTTTCAGACAAGGATTCTTAACGATGGGGAGGATTTTAGCCCATCTAGGTGAATAACATGAAACGCAAAGGTGTGTTATGCAAACTGATAGATTGGCAGGTGTCCATAAAAAACTTTCTTCATTAGAGAATGCATTACTTCCTATATTAGCCCCTTTTTTTCTGCAGCTTGCTTTAGCAATCCATCTATCCCAAGTGTTCCCATGGTTTATTGGTGTAGCCCTATCTATAGGCCTTGTTATTTGCCATCTTTTTGGTCCTGTTGGCTTTTGTATTGCTGCTGGATCTTTAGCGACTTTTCTTTCCATCGAGCAGCCTGACTTTCTTCATCAGGCTACCAGTCTTCTTTTTTTCTCTTCTTGTTTACTGAGCTTTTGGGTAGCGGGCCTTTGCTCTTTGCAATATCTTCAGAAGGTTGCAAATCTCGAGGAGGTAGTCAGCTCCTTATTTACCAAGAATGTAGAACTACAAAAGACAGCTACAGATGCTGAAGATGCTTTGCAACAGGTCAGAAAAAATAGTCAAAAGCAGGTCGAGCAACTCCAGTCTCTATTAGAAGAGCTGAAGGACCAGGTAACGTTCCATCAGGATAAGTTAACACTTACCCAGCAAGAAGCGATCTTTGTGAAGGAAGATACAGAAAAAAGATGTAGTCAATGGCGAGAAAAGTGTGATGCAGCCCAGAGTGAATCTCTTCGCTATCTTAAAGAAAAAGAACAGATCCAGCAGGCTCTTATAGAGGTGCAGAAGAATTTAGATACAGCTCTAGCGGAGAGGCAAGCCAGTCAAAAGGAGTTTCTCGAAGATTTTTCTAAATTGCAAGAGCAACTTGATGCTGTCGAACTAGCCCATACCGGGCTCTTAGAGGAGTCAGAGCAGGTGGAGGCGACCCAATCGGATATAGATGGGGGCTCTATCTGTCTTGCCTTGCAAGAGCAATCTGTGTATTGGGAGTCTTTGTATAAACAACTCCGTTTGCAATTTGATGAAAAATCTCTTGTCTTAAGTGGAACTAGAAGGGAGCTGTTTTTTATAGAGAATCAGCTCCTTTCTATGAAAAAAGAACAAGAAGAAGAGTCTAGGGAAGAGAGTGAAGATCAGAAGATTTTGATCGGTCATCTTCAGCAGCTTGATATAGAGTGTCAGGATTTAGAAGAGCAGGTTCTATTTTTGGAAGAAATCGTCTCTTCTTTGCAGGATAAAAAGAAAAAAGCTCAAATGAAAAAACGAACTAGCCGTTCTGCAAGCAACAATCTATCTGATGAAATCAGCTTATCTTCCCTTTAGTTCTCTTTATTTTCTGACCTTTAGAAAAACACCTCATTTAAGAAAAGACCATGTGCGGGCGCGGTAACACCTGCCCCTTCTCTTTTTTCAGTTTCTAATATCGGTTCGATGCAATCAGTGGGGAGTCTGCCGCATCCAATGTAGGCAAGTGTTCCCACCATATTGCGAACCATTTTGTAGAGAAACCGATCCCCACGGATTTTGATACAGAGCCTTTTTTCACTCAGACCGATAATATCAATGCTGTGAATTGTGCATGTAGTGCTTCTAGAAAAGTTGAGTCTTTCATTACAGAAAACAGCGAAATTTTTTTTGCCCTCAAGCTGTTGTGCAGCCTGTTTCATGATCTCGATATCAAGAGCCTGTGGAAAATGCCACGAGACATCTTTATAAAAGGGGATCTGATAGGGTTCGTTACATAGAAAATAGTGGTATTCTTTACCTTTGTTATCAAGGGTTGGATGAAAAGAGTCTGGTGCTACCGTCATAGAGCTAATAGAGATCTCTTTAGGTAATAGGCCGTTTAGCCCTTTTTGGAGCTTCTGTAAACAGACCTTATCATTTTCTAGAAAAAAATTAACAACCTGGCCTCTAGCATGTACTCCAGCATCGGTGCGGCTTGCAGCTTGTAGCCTGATTTGTTGACCAAGTATTTGCTGCAAACTCTTTTCTAGAGCTTGTTGAATGCTGGGTCCATAAGGAGTTTTTTGCCACCCTAAAAAATTAGTCCCTTTATATGAGACAATGAGCTTGATATTACGCATATTTAATTAGGTGTATTATTTTAACAAGCGGAATGGACATAACAAGAAACTCCTTGCAAAAACATTTGTACAGCAAGCAGGGTAAGGATCAGTCCCATCAGTCTTTCGCAAGCGATAAGACCTTTGCGCCCTAAAATTTTTTGCAGGTAGCTAGAGCCCATTAAAATTGCTGTGCTCACGAGCCAAGCTAAGGAAATTGCGCTAACTGTGATCATAAAGTGTTCGCTTTTAGCATAAAGCATAACCGCTGCAATGACTGCTGGACCTGCAATAAATGGGGTGGCAAGAGGCACAATAAATGGTTCAGAAGCGGCCTCTTCGATCTCTTCGTGCTTACCAATTGGAAAGATCATTTTGATTGCGATCAGGAATAGGATGATTCCCCCGGTAATAGAAATGGTATACTGCTCTATATTTAAAAATGTTAAAAAGACTTCTCCAAGGAAGGCAAAGCCTAGCAAAATAACAAAAGCGATAAGGAGTTCTCGTAAAATAATTCTTCTTTGTTGTCTTGGATCGAAATCTTTGAGTAAAGCAATAAATAAGGGTATATTGCCAATTGAGTCCATGAGTAAAAAGAGTGTAAATGCCAGGGAGAATAGATGCATGGATCCTGCCTAATAGAATGTTTCTTTAAATGATATATAGTATTTGCTTTTTATTTTATTCAAAAGAAATTTAATTAATTGCATTTTCACTGTAAATTGTTGATGTATATTCTGTTTGTTTCCATATGTTTTTTATATAATTTGCTTTTTTTTTAGATAGCCTCGGAAGAAAAATGAGTGAGTCGTCATTTTTAGTAAAAGCCGAATGTGTCCAGTTTGTAGATCCACAGATGAGAGTATCCTCATCAATTAGACACCATTTGTTATGTAAAAGCTTTCCCGGTGCCCCGATATAGGGAGTGATCCCTTGTTTATATAAATTACTAATCATATTTTTACTTGCCCCTCGAGATGAATAATAATCAATTGCAATAGAGATATCCACTCCTCGCGTTTTAGCATCTAATAGGGACTGGTAAATTTTTCGATGTGTAAATGTAAACATGCAGATTTTTATTGATTTTTTTGCCTTATCGATTTCTTCTAAGAGCCTTGATAATGCTTTTTGTTCCTGCTCGGGTAATGACCAAAATTCTATTTCTTGATTGTCAATTTGTAGGCAATATGAGGAATCTAATGACGATTCTAAGAAATGGGCAAGTCCTTTGTCATAACAACCTAGCACAAGATTGTCATGTAGGCGCAGGGAGGTATCTGTAAGGTTTGCAGAGCCTGTGAAGATTTGCTTGTGATCTACTACGAGAATTTTTTTATGCATTAGTCCCCTAGACTTTGTGGGGAAGGCAACACCTTCTGGGAAGTCTTGCTCAATCCCTTTGGATCCGACTGGATCAAAAAAAATTCTAAGATTAACCCCTTCAGCTTGTTTAGATTGCAGGGCTCTAATAACATCTCGATCGGTTAATCCATAAATGATAAGAAACAAGGAAGATTTTGCTTCTTTGATCGCCTTGAGATAAACGGTTTTGATAGGATCGTTGCATTGATTAGAATATAACATTAAAGGGCGTTTTATCGAGGGTAGAGAAGGGGAGCTAGACAGATAAATAACTAGGACAAAAAACGATGTGGATATTAAAAAATAAAAGAGTAGTAAAAGGTTTCGATAAAGTAAAGCAGCAGAGTGTGCTGCTTTACGATTAGATTTTTTGTCCTTCAGCACGTAATTTACGAATGACAGCTGAGATTCCCAGTTTGTCGATCGTTCTCATAGCAGAGGTAGCCAGACGTAGGCTGATAAAGCGATTTTCTTCTGCAAACCAGAATCGTTTTTTTACAAGGTTAGGAAGAAAACGACGGCGTGTGATCCCTGTAATTTTCAGACCAACTCCCTTTTTCTTTTTTGCAATACCTCGTAGGGCGTAACTGTTTCCAGTAACAGGTTTTTTTCCAGTGACTTGACATATTTTAGACATAGTTCGGACTCCATATATGATTGTGTGGTAGTTTAACAACTTGTCTCTTATCGGACAAGAGGATTTCTTAAGGAAAGTTTAAACCTACTTGCTCGATTGTAAAAAAATAGTTTAGTATCTACCTTTTGTAGTGGGGGGAGGGGTGTCTGTGGAGTTGAGTATTATTACAGTTACGTATCGATCTGAAAAATATATCGACTCTTGCATTTTATCTGTTATAACTCATTTAATGACAGAGTCTTATGAACATATTATTGTAGATAATGGATCAGATGATAAAACCGTTGAGTTGATTGAATCGAGTTACCTAAAATATGTTCGTCTCATTAAAAACTCTTCCAATCTCGGTTTTTCCGCAGCTAATAACTTAGCTCTAAGTCAGGCGCAAGGCCGGTATATTCTTTTTTTAAACCCAGATATGCAAATGTATCGGGGCTATTTAGATGATTTAATCATATGGGCTGATACGGTTCCAGATCTGGGAATTGCCACTTGTCAGTTACTCGATGATAGCTTCAGACCCCATCCACTTCTTCGTCCATGTAAGTTTCCTTTGCTAAGGCATTATATAGTCTGGTGTCTGTCTTCCAAGCCATTTATCCGCTCTGTTACTGAGCCCTATTTATTCTATCCTGGTTTCGATGATGACAAAATTCAAGAAGTAGAACAGGTAAGAGGCGCTTTTATGCTGATCA
>CAMCLJ010000065.1 GCA_945875745.1 Chlamydia trachomatis | reverse complement strand
ATTTTTTCTGGATGTTCTTTATTATACCATATAGGGATTCTATGACCCCACCACAGCTGCCTTGAGACGCACCAGTCCCGTAGATTATCGATCCAATGGAAATAGGTGTTTTCCCAATTTTCTGGGATGAGTCTAATCTGTTTGGTCTCTACAAGGTTCCTTAAGATCGGTTTAAAGCCGCTCATTTTTACAAACCACTGTTTCGAAAGATAGGGTTCAATGACGGCCTTAGAACGGTACGAAATCCCAACACGCAGTTTATGGGGCTCTATTTTTTCTAAAAAACCCAGCTGGCCCATCTTTTCAACGATCTTAACTCTTGCCTCTTGCATAGGCAGTCCTTCAAATTCCAGCCCCTGCTCGTTAATTTTCCCATCAGGTGTCATGATGTTAATCATGGCAAGATTATGCCTGCCTGCCATCTCGTAGTCATTAGAATCGTGAGCTGGAGTAATTTTAACAGCTCCCGTTCCAAATCCGATTTCTACTGAGTAATCGGCAATAATCGGAATCAGCCGGCCTGTAATTGGCAGGGTGAGATTTTTTCCAATAAGATTTGAATATCTAGGATCTGATGGATTGACCGCCACAGCTACATCCCCAAGCATTGTTTCAGGTCTTGTGGTAGCAACGGTGATAGACTGGCTTGGATCTTGCGCAAGAGGATAACGGAAATGCCAAAGGAATGAGTCTTTTTCTTCATGTTCTACTTCATCGTCAGCAAGGGCTGTCTGAGTGATTGGATCCCAGTTGACCAGATAGTCACCACGATAAATCAGTCCATCATCATAGAATTTTTTAAAGGCAGCTTTTACAGCCTTGTTCCGGGGCTCATCCATCGTAAAACAAAGGCGTGACCAATCACATGAGCACCCTAGTTTTTTCAGCTGTCGAAGGATCGAATCTTGGCTTTTATTTTTCCAATCCCATACGTGATCTAAGAACTCTTCTCGGGAAAAGTCCTTTCTTCTTTTGCCTGTTTGCGCAATTAAGTTTCTTTCGACCACAGTTTGCGTTGCAATCCCTGCATGGTCAGTACCTGGCACCCATAAAACCTCAAACCCCTGCATCCTTTTCCATCTCGTGAGCACATCTTGCAGGGTGTTTACCAAAGCATGACCCATATGCAAAACACCCGTGACGTTTGGAGGAGGCATTACTAAGCTAAAAGCTGGTTTAGAAGAGGATGGGTTAGCAACGAAGCATTGTTGTGTTTCCCAGAAGGTGGACCATTTATCTTCTATTAATTTTGATTCAAATGCTTTAGCAAGTTCTGTCATAGGAATCTCTCATTAAGGGTCTATGTGGTATGGGCAAGTAGGGTAGCATAAATGTTTAGACAAAGTCAAAGGCTTGTGCCGTGCAATAGATTATATAAAACTAAAAGTAAGTTTATTAGAATTGGGGTGAGTTCTATCTATTTGCAATTCTCTGAAATAGAAGCGCCGTACAAAGTATCCCATCGACTGGATGACCTAATCTTATAGCTTCACATAGCTCTTCTTCAGTTTTTTCTTCACATTCTACAAGCTCAAAAGGCTCTAGGTTAGGTTCTTGATTTTTTTTTGCCCCAGTAGCTAGGATATAGGAAATAGTTTGGCTTGCAGCTGAAGGAAAGGGACAGGCCGAGCCTAGAATAATAAATGTATCAGCTGTATAGCCAGTTTCTTCTAAAAGCTCACGCTTACCTGCTTCAATCGGTGACTCGCCAGGATCGATGGTTCCCCCAGGACATCCAAACAACCATTTACCTACCGGATGTCGATATTCTTTGAGGACTAATATTTTACCTTCTTTAGTGTAGGCTAGGACTACTACGGCATGATGTTTTGTTTCTAATATAGTGTATGGCATATGTTGATCAGGGGGGATTTCGAGCTGATCAACACGGATATTAAAAAATCCTTCATACACACGCTGGCTGCCGGTTACTTTAGGAAGAAGAGGAGATTCTTTGAACATATTGCCTTTGTTTCTTAAGAAGGTTTTTTAATTTTTTTGTAGCTTTTTGGTTTGCGCAGCAATATGTAAACAATATCGATAGGCGTAGGCACTCTAGCTTTTCAAAATATAGGATTTGACCTGCCAACTTGTTATTAAATGCCCCTTCGTTTTCTACATAAACAGATTGAAAAAAGAAAAAGGAAGGATACTCTAAAAGGTAGGTAAGGGCCGCATTTTTCCCTTCAGATTGAGCGATCTTACACCCGTCAAAGAAATGCTTCCATTCCAAAGAAAGATCCTGTGTTTGTAATGAGGGATCGATCACCGTGTGTTTTTCTGGATCTAAAAGCTTTGCCATCAGTTGTGTAATTGTAAAGGAAGGGGAGGCCATGCAGATTTGGTTGATTTTGGAAAAATCGATTTTATTTTTTTCTTTAAAGAGCTCTTCTTCCATCAGAAAGCAGCTGGCTCTAATAGAGCTAAAGCTCAGGGTAGCGCACATCCCCTCTAGCGCTGGACTAATAGGTAGCTCATTTTTCTGGTACTGAATTAATATCCGTAATGGGTCTGCTCTTTCACTATCTGCTATGATCATTTCAAGATATTCTTCAGCCATTACCCCAACCCCGAGCTTTATTAAAGCAAATAGAGCATTACCGATGAGAGGGGGGGGGGACAGACTCTTTAGAATTTCTAAAATAACTAAAGGCTTACCCAGGAAAAAGGCTAGGCGGATGGTAATAGCTGAGAGCTCTTCTTCTGAAGTCAGATCCTTAGATTCTTCGAAAAATGGAAGGGCTTGCCAGGTCCTTTGAAGAGTGTCTAAAAGAGCTTTGTGTTGGGGCTGTTCAAAGACCGATGGTATATGCCTTAAAGCTAGCAGCATTAATTCATAGCCAGCTGTCCGGTTTTGATAAGCTGCCTGATGTAAGCGAAAGATCGTCTCTTCTTCAATAAGGTGTTTTAACGGGTGGTTATGGTATTTTCTAAGCGATAGGTCTAAGCATTTGATTTCTTCTTCGATTTCTCCACTTGCTTTGTAGACTAAAGACTTACCCACATATTCTAAAGGAGCTCCAGTTGTCTTTCGCAATTTACCAAATTCATCGAGAGCTTGTTGTAGTAGCAAGCTCTTTTTTTTGTTTGATCGGCAATCGATTGCTTCTTCAACTAGGGTGATTCCTGCTCTAAATAACGCTTCCCTACCTTCCTTACGTCCGGGAAACGAGTTGCTAATTTTTCGATATTCTCCAAGAGCCTTGCTGTAGTATTTATTCGATAGAAATGTATCTGGTACTTTCATGCAGTTGACCATGATGGTTGGACTGCTTGTAAAAACCTCAATAGAATCTATCTTTAGATCTTCATCTTTGAGAATGATCCCAAAGTGGGGTCCTGTTAAAGGGATTTGTGTAAGGTAATCAAGGATCATTTTTTCATCTAAAAAGACACGCAGGTGGCAGTCGACTCTTTCAATACGTATTTTATAAAATCGATTCGGTGCTAGAGTAATTTCTGGTGCCGCAAGGATTTGTAAATTAGAGCGGGACAGATGACATCCTGGATGGATCTTTGAGCCTATCCAGAGGGCATGGCCATCTTCGAATAATCCTTTTCTTTCACCTGCCTCGGGTATATTCAAAAGAAAACCGATTCCAAGGCTTGAAGGGCTTAGTTGAACAGAGGTCTCTATTTTACAATTGCCAGGGAACCCATTTTTTGAGACCATCAGGTTAACCCATTCCATCATGCCGGGAGTTCTTGTAAGAGCTAAATGTTTAGCTTGTAGAATGCTGGCTTGAAACTCCCAATCTGATTTGTTTGCAATGTTAAGAGGGGCTGATAATGTCCATAAACCCTTCCCCTCAATGTAATTTTCGATATCAAAGAGAAGGTCTTGCATATTGCTATAACGGCCATGGGGCTGAGGTGATAAACATTTCATAGCAATGCGAGAGAGCTCGAAGGGGATATCACGATAAGGTGACTTAATGTGAGGTTCTATGAGTTCTTCACTCTGTATTTGTTGTTTGATTTTTTTATGGGATGTCCGTTGAAAGGGCAGTCTTAAGGTTAATAGTTGATAGAGGATGACTCCGAGGGCGTAGATGTCGGATGCAGGAGTTGATGCCTCTCCAAAGACTCTCTCCGGTGCGATATATGCGAGTGTACCCGGGATTTTGCCTGGTTTAGTAAGATCGATACACTCTATTGATGAAAAATGCTCTTGGGTATCATCAGGCGTAGGATTGTTTATAAAATCAGCCAGTCCCCAATCCAAAATAAAGGTCTCCCCAAATTTCCCTACCATAATATTTTCAGGTTTAATATCTCTATGGAGCACGCCTCTGTTATGACAGTAGGCGATGGCCTGAGAGATATTTAAAAAGATTCTCATTAGCGACGAGATCGAGTTACCAATAGGATGAAGAATTTCTCCGTTAATTTCCTCCTGTAGAGACTGCCTGAGTATTTGCTTTAAGGTTTCCCCTTCAACATAAGGCATCGTGTAGTAGATTTCTGCGGATTCAGCATGGATGTTATAGATTGGAATAATCGAGGGGTGGGTCATCTGTGATGCAATCTTGGCTTCCCTCAAAAAACGCTCTTGCAGTGTGGGGTATTTGAGCCTGTCTGTCCGTATTTTTTTTAAAGCGATTTTTCTCGAGCAAGAGCTATCATAGACAAGATAAATTTCTCCCATACCGCCTACGGCGATCTGTTTTTCGACCTGATATGGGCCGATTTTATCTGGCAGGGAATTTTCGTTTACTGTCATTGTTTATTCTCTATATGTATCCGTAAGCCTAAGTTGCAATATTTCATTACACAATAGAGTAAATTAATCAAGGATAGTCTTTACTTTATGGGGTAAATTGCAAGTGTTGTGTTTATGAGCTTAGATTTGTCCTGGCACACCAACTACCCTAGAAGCAGTTGTATCCTTTCTTTAGACAGAAACCAAGCAATAAGATTACCCAGTTCTTAGCTGAGCTCTTTTTATTTTAAGAAGATTTATTCTTATAGAAAGGGGTCCTTAAAGATTTTTTATTAAGAGTGGAGGACTAGGTGAAAGTCGAAACGGTAAAAGAATTGGACGAGGAAACATTTCGTCGCCTGGTGGGTTTAAAGAGAACCACATTTTCTAAGATGGTATTAATCCTAGAACAATCCAATAAAGCTAACAAAATTCAGGGTGGACGCAAAAATAAACTGAGCATAGAAAATATGCTGCCTATAACCTTGGAAGATATTCGGGAACACGAAACGTATTTTCATATCAGTAAGAGATATGGTGTGAGCGAAAGTACTGCTTACAAGACTGTAAAATGGATTGAAGACACTTTAATCAAGCATCCAGATTTTGCTTTTCCAGATCGTAAAGCCCTGTTAAAGAATGATATGGAATACGAAGTTGTTCTAATCGATGCAATAGAAACACCTATTGAAAGGGCAAAAAACAAACACAACCTTAAGAGTCGGGTTGTTTAAAGAATCCAATTCATCGCAGGGATCTATAACCTGGAGTTAGCAAAATGAGTTTCGAAAGAAGTTCAATATTTACAAGCATGTGATGTCATTACGCATTGGACAATCTAGAGGGACTAATGGGCTTATGTATTTATAATTACTTTTTTTTAAAACCACTTTCCGAAGATGCCTCAGCCTTTCTCTTGGCTTTAATTGCAGTATCCAATGCTACCAAGGGAGCAAAAAAAGGATGCCTTATCATTTGAGCCGCTGTTAAACGGGTCTCTTGTTCCCACTTGAAATTCATCTCTAGGAATTCTTTAAAAGCCCCTTCTTCTTCGGGATTTCCTGATTTACAGACTAACTGGGCGTCCAATGGATTGGAAAAGTGAGTTTGTTTAGAAAAAACAGCATCAACAGTTGATGAAGGTAGAGCGCTCCCATCGGTAATATATTCTTGAGGCGCTGGACCCATTAAAGAAACAAACATATTTTTTAAGCTTGGGGTGTCTTGTGCTGGAAAAAGAACCTGTCCCGTATGCATTTCAAATAACACGCACATCAAACTCCATCTATCAGCTGCATGACCGTAAGCCTTATGAAAAACCACCTCTGGTGGGCGATACCCTAATGATATAACATATTCCTGTGCTGTGTTGGCTCGGCGGTTCTTCCCTAGTGGACAAAGTAGACTAATACCTGCGTCAATGATATAAAATTGATTCCCCTCCAGGTTTAAGACAATATTTTCAGGTTTTATATCCGCATGAATTATACCGGCCTTTTCTAAGGCATCTAAAGCTTGCAGAAGCTGACATGTACAGCGTCTTATATTATCTAGTGAAAAAGTATTAGGGGGAGTTTTCCTTTCAAGATAATTTAGAATGTTTAATCCGTATAGCTCTAGCAAACAACCTTTTCGATCAGGACCTAAATCAAAAGGTCCCAAATGCATGTGGGCTAAAGAAAGCTTACCTTCTGGATTTATTTGCTTCCATTTGGATAGCATCTGAGCTTCCCGCAATAATAAAGCTTGAGATCTTCTAGTAGCTTCAGGGTCATCGGGGAAAATTTTCGAAACCTTAAGAGCGTACATCTTTGTAGAGCT
>CAMCLJ010000064.1 GCA_945875745.1 Chlamydia trachomatis | reverse complement strand
ATCGGGGCTTCTTTCAGGGATGCTAGGGATAGGCGGCGGAACAATCACTATCCCCTTTTTACTTCTTATTTTCCAATCGATGGGAATCTCCTCCGAGTATCAAATGCAACTGGCTATAGGTACTTCACTTGCATCGGTCGTCATCACCTTAGCATCTTCTGTAAAAGCATACTGGAAAAGACAGTGTGTGAGGTTACCTATAGTAAAAAGAATGCTGCCGGCTATATTAGCAGGCGTTGTAATAGGAGCTTATCTAGTTGATAAGCTTCCAGGAGTTGCCTTAAAGCTTTTTTTCGGGATTTTTCTTTTGATCCTTGCAATCTATACTCTCATTACACCTCAATCAAAAGGAACAGAACATCCTCTACCTAAATTTCCATTAATCGATCTATTAAGTTTTGGTATTTCTTGTTTATCAACAATTCTAGGTATTGGTGGAGGGATTCTTTTTAATCCCTTTTTACAGTCACATAAGATACCGATGACATCTGCAACAGGTACAGGAAGCGCTTTAGCGCTTTGCATTAGTATACTTGCTACATTTTTTTATTTTGTATTTGGATATAATGATGTACCTCTGCCTTATACATTCGGTTATATCTACCTGCCAGCTTTCGCTCTTTTAAGTCTTAGCGCTTATTTTTTTAGTCCAATAGGAGTCAAATTAGCACACACTCTTTCACCTGGAAAAATGCGTAAAATATTTGGTGTTATACTAATTGTCGTTGGTGTAAAAATGCTCCTTTAAGAGGTTAAGATGAACGATAGATATCTTTCTGACTTTGTTTGTATTCGACCAGATTTAATAGTTGATCAAGCACAGGCTCTTTCTTGGATTGCAAAAATGCATGTGGAGGCACAAAGAAAACAAGGCAACAGTAATGAAGACCAATTGATTCTCCTTCAAGAACAACTCAAACGATTATTCGATAAAATAGGGCTTGGAAAAGAGAAAATACAAACCCGAGGCATGCAGCTTTCTGATCTTTGCACAAAGAATCTAGATGAGATGCTCGTTTATAATATCAACAAGACCCCTAAAGGTGTCGGTTTAAAAGAGAAAATGAATCTTTTTTCTAAAGAAACCCTGAAAATCTTTGATAAAATATATGATTCCAGACCACTTCCAAGACATCTTATTCATGTGACTTGTACTGGCTATGTATCACCGAGTCCCGCACAAAAAATCGTATCAAGAAAAAAAAGTGGGCATACATCGGTCACGCATTCATATCACATGGGATGTTATGGAGCGTTTCCTGCGTTGCGTATTGCAAGAGGGCATCAAGAAAGCGATATTGTACATACTGAGTTTTGTACGCTCCATATGAACCCCTTAAACCATACAGTCGGACAGCTCGTAGTCGAAAGCCTTTTTGCCGATGGATTTATTAAGTATACTGTCTCAGATAAAAAAGAATTAGAAAGCCCTTGTTTGAAGATCTGCTCTTTGCATGAAATCATTATTCCAGACTCTGAAGATAGCATGACGTGGCAATGTGAAGATTGGGGTTTTGGTATGTTTTTATCAAAAGATGTCCCTTTAAAAATTGCCACATCCTTGCCTGAATATGTAGAGGCTCTAATTACCCAGGCGGGTTTATTTTCTAACGACATCTACCAAAGGGGTATTTTTGTAATACACCCCGGTGGCCCAAAAATTATAGGTCAAGTCCAAGAAAAGCTCGGGCTCCAAGATTGGCAAGTAGCGCATAGTAAACAGATCTTACTGACTCATGGCAACATGTCCTCTGCAACCCTTCCTCATATATGGAACACGATATTGCAAGATTTGTCTATACCGAACGGATCTTATATCATCAGTATGGCATTTGGACCAGGTCTTACCATTTCTGGATCAATTTTTCAAAAAATAGGATAATGATATGTTATTTTGTCTGCTCATTCCGTTTGCTATCCAAGGGGTGATGATCATCTTTGATGAATGGGTATACCATCTTAAAAGAGGTCTGCCTAGATGGGAGAGGCTCGGTCATCCTATTGACACAGCAAGCTTTATTATTTGCCTTGTCTTTGTGCAGCTTGTGAAATTTAGTGGAGCAGCTCTTCTATGGTATATAGCACTTGCAGTCATTTCTTGTATTTTAATCACCAAAGATGAGTTCGTTCATAAACACCATTGTGAAGGTAGTGAGCATTGGGTCCACGCCGTTTTATTTATCAATCACCCCTTGCTTTTGATATCTATTGGTCTATTGTGGCACGCCCTTTCCTTAAATCCCCTCCTGTGGCTACCGATTACAAGTCATGATCAAGTCTTGATTAACTTTTTTCTAAAAGGACAGACTATTTTTACTAGCCTGTTCATGTTGTATCAAATCATCTACTGGAATTTTTTATGGAAACCAAAAGAAAACAGATAAATAACACCTTCTACGATGGGCTTCATGAAAAGTGGAATGGTGTTAGTAACCACCCCATAGCGCTACTCTGTGCTGAAAATGGGGTCCGTACCCCATGGATCGCAGAGAAGATCGATAAGTTCTATCCAGAGCCATGCAAGGTCTTAGACATAGGATGTGGAGGAGGATTACTCACTAATCCCTTAGCGAGAAAAGGGCATGAGGTGACCGGGATCGATTTATCTCAACCTTCTCTTGATTTTGCAAAACAATCAGATGATACAAATAGTGTCGTTTACCTTTACGCTGATGCCCATAAAATCCCTCTTGAATCCGGAAGCTTTGATGTGATCTGTGCGATGGATCTGTTAGAGCATGTAGATAACCCCTGCCTTGTGATCGAGCAAGCTGCCCGCTTATTAAAACCTTCAGGTGTTTTTTTCTTTCATACTTTTAATCGAAACTTATTGAGTTACCTTCTTGTGATTAAAGGGGTCGAATGGTTTGTGAAAAACACTCCCAAAAACATGCATCTATATTCCCATTTTATTAAGCCAGAAGAACTCGAAGGGTTTTGCAAGGGATCTAATCTAGAGGTCTTATCGATAGAGGGTTTTGTTCCTGATATGAAAAAATGGTCTTTTTGGAAAACAGCTCTTACCCGAGAAATTGCCCCTGATTTCTCTTTTTGTTTTTCACCGTCATTACTGACAGGATACATCGGCTATGCAAGAAAAAATGGATAAGTTGTTATTGGAATATCCTTTAGAGGATTACCAGAGACATTCCCGTATCCATCCCCTTCCCTCTTTTTCCAGTGAGCATGCAAAAGTGTTTGTTAAACGAGAAGATGAGCTTGGCAGCTTATCGATCGGTTGCAAGATGCGAAAATATCTGTCTTTAATCCCCTTTCTTATAGCAGGTGAAAGGGAAGTTGCAATTGTTGGCAGCGCATTTTCTAATAACATTTTAGGACTGTGTTTATTATTAAAAGAAAAACATGTTCCGTTTACCCTGTTTCTCAATCGGACAAGCCACACTCCGGTTCAAGGAAATTTTTTTTTCACTCTACTTACTCTTAAACCTCATCAAATCATTTGGATTGAGCCAGGCACCGATATCCAAGAGCTCCAATCTCAATATGAAACGATCTTGCAGAAATCTTTTATCTGGGTCCCGATCGGTAGTGTTTGTAAGGAGGCTCTACCGGGGTCGCTAACTCTGCCGTTAGATATTTTAAAAAATCAACAAGACAAAAGGTTGTCTTTTAAAAACATATTCATTGATGCGGGCACTGGGTTTAATGCAGCGACCCTTCTGCTTGGATTAGGATACCTAGATATGAAGGCAAAAGTATACATCGTTCAAGTAGCTGGCAGTGATTTAGATTTTCCAAATATGCTAGGTAAGTGCGCCCTATTTTTTAAAGAGCTATATTTAGAAAATCCATCACCTGCTTCTTTTGAATTATTACGGCCCCATAAAGCTCGCTCTTTTGGTAGTATAAGCACAGAGCATATTGAATTTATTAAAGAAATGGCTGAGTCTGAAGGTGTCCTTTTAGACCCAATTTATAATGCCAAACTCTTTGCAACAGCCAAAGCCACAATCCTAGAAAAACAGCTTTCTGGTGATACTTTAATTATTCATTCTGGTGGCAGCCTATCTTTATCAGGATTTGTCTCTTATTTTGACATGTTAAATGAGATTGTTATGGATACAGAATCATCATGATTAGCCAGTTAAAGAGGGCTTGGAAAGCTATTGCTTTCATCTGCAACAATCGGATATTGTAAGCCCCTTCTTATTTTAGGATGTTTGTTTTTCTTAAAATATCCTGGACTTTTTAAACCATAAAAGATAAAGGTTTGAAAATCACATCATTTTATAACCGTTTAGTAAGGATGAACATGTCGCAACTTAAAAGAATTTTTGATTTCCTCACGCTGTCTGAAAAATTAAAGTACGAACTTCGTCACTGCGATCTTTCCAATGGCAGAAGGGAAAGTGTTGCAGAGCATGTATGGAGAACATCCCTTATGGCCCTTCTTGTAGCTCCTCACTTAAGTGAAACTATCAATCTGGAAAAAACTCTTAAGATGATTATTATTCATGATATAGTAGAGGCAATTTGTGGAGATGTTCCAGCATTTGAAACAGACAACCCAATTGCAAAACAAGTAAAAGCGGATAATGAAGCAAAAGCAATCGAAGAGATCAAACAGATGCTTGCCTCTGAAACTGGTGATGAGATTTTTCATTTATGGTATGAATTTGAGGAAAAACAGACTCTAGAATCAAAAGTCGCCAATACCCTCGATAAACTAGAAGCGCAAATCCAACACAATGAATCTGACCTATCGACATGGATACCTATTGAAAAATTACGTGTATTTTATAAGCTAGATGAGCTCGGGGAATTTGATCCATTCCTAAAAGAATTCAAAAACCATATTAAACAAGAATCGATTACAAAACTAGTCGATGGTGGATGCGATATTCAAGATTTAATGGATCAGGCAGAGTCGTATAAACAGCATTTATCGATGCAAGAGACTAATTAGGTACAGGCGAAATAGATGTCAAAAAAAAAGAAAAGATCACCTTGGGCAGTACTGGTTGCTATTCTACTGGCCTTTTTTATTGGGAACATAACAGGCACAACGAAAGGGTTGTTTGGAATTACATTTTATTCCATCTATGATCTGATCGGTAAGCTCTTTATTCAATCTCTTACCTTAATTGTTGTTCCTTTAGTGGCCTCTTCTATTATCACAGGGATGGCAAGAATCGGTGGTGATGCTTCTTTTAAACGTCTAGGTGCTAAAATCATCGGATATTACCTGCTCACTACCCTATCTGCTGTGATCCTAGGCCTTGTTTTTGTCAATATCATCCGTCCAGGGATGGACGGCTCGTTTCACCTGCAAATGGCTCAATCTTCAATGAATGGAGCGCACGAAAGCCTTGCAGAGCACTCGGATACGATTACTCTCTCTAGCCTGTTGCTAACAGTTGTCCCAGCAAATATCATAGACGCTCTGGCTAAAGGGGAAATGCTTGCGATTATTTTTTTCAGCCTTCTTTTTGGTTTTGCTCTAACAAAAATTGAAAAAGAAAAATCTCATCAGATCCAAAGTGTATTTCAAGGTATTTTTCAGACGATGATTGAAATTACCCACCTAATCATGAATTTCCTCCCCTTTGGAGTCTTTTGTCTTGTAGCCAAAGTAGCAGCTACTACCGGATTTGAGTCTTTAGCTTCTTTAGGATACTTTTTCCTTACCGTGATTTTAGGGCTAGCTTCATTTAGCTTGTTATTCATTCCTTTGTTATTAAAATATGTGGGTAAGGTAAGTCCTAAAAGACATTTTAGATCGATTGCCCCAGCCCTTATTACCGCCTTTTCTACAAGTTCTTCTTCAGCATCGCTTCCGATTACTATTGACTGCGTAGAAAAAAGAGCGGGAGTCTCCAATCGGATCTGCAGCTTAGTGATTCCCCTTGGAACCTCTCTTAATATGTCAGGGTCGGCGCTCTATGAAATTGTCGCAGCTATTTTCGTAGCTCAGGTATATGGTATTACGGTCACTATCAGTTCTCAAATTATCTTTGTGCTCCTTGCTTTATTTACATCGATGGGTGTCGCTGGAATCCCTGCCGCAAGTTTAGTTGCTGTAATTGTCATTTTAAAAGCTTTTGGACTGCCTATTGAAGGGATCGGTTTATTCCTAGCAGTCGATAGGATTTTAGATATGTGCCGGACAACAGTTAACGTATTAAGCGATACCTGTTGCGCGGTGTTAGTAGCTAAATCTGAGGGAGAAAAAGATATTCTGTCTAAAGATGTGTTTACAGATATTACATCATAAAGATCATAGATCTTAAAAAAAGCTTGGACGTACAGGACAGACTGCATTCCCTTACAGTGCTCTGTGGGAAACTGATACACTGTCATCTGCGCTAGATGAAACTGGCATCTGAGCCATGGCACTGACGGCAACATTGCCTTTCTCCCACTTTTCATCCCTGTGTGGTCATCACTAACGATTATCTGATGATTGGTTTTATGGATTCTGTTCTATCGATCCTGAACGTCGTATAGGTATTCATTAGACCTCTTGCGTAATTAATTTTTTTGGTATGCTGCCTGCCTTTCCAAAGGAAAGGACATGAATAAATACGAAGAGCTTAAACAATTGCCGCCACCGCAATTTAGAAGATTAACGGGGGTAAAACAAGAGACTTTTTCTGAGATGG
>CAMCLJ010000063.1 GCA_945875745.1 Chlamydia trachomatis | reverse complement strand
CCTGATCATAGGTAATCAAAGCAGAGGCATTCAAAGGGTCTTGGTAGCTCGAGCTCTGAGCAGACACTTGATTGTGCCATCCATAGAGGGGGTGAGATAAGATTGTAGGTATTAAAAGAATAAGGATGATTTTTGAAAGAAAGGACCGAGTACCCATATACATTACCCCCAGTAGATTGGAAGGTAATATTAAATCTTTAGTATATGATTTCTTTCAAGAAAGTTATTAAAAACCATGAGGGAAATCACAGACTGATTAACGTTGTTTCCGGGTATCTGTAGCATCTGATTTATTTTATCAGATCAATAAGTAAAGGGTGAATCAATTGAGCTTATGATGAGTGGATCTGCTCGAATTGTCCCGTTTTCTACTTTAAAGGACCTATTTTCCTTAAGATTTTGCACACAAAATTGGGTGGGGGAGGTAAGGATTGTTTGGCTAAGGCTTTCTGTGTGGCGTATTAAGGTATCGCTACGTTTAAGATCAAGATGACATCCAAAATCATCGATCCCAATTAGGGGGCTGCTGCCGATCTCTTTTTCAAAAATATCACGCTCTGCTAAATGCAGGGCGGTAATCAAACATCGCTTCTGTCCTTCACTGCCAAAGAGCCTGGCCTCTTTATCGTTAATGAGCAGTAAGATTTCATCTCGATGTGGTCCATGTAGAGTCGTTTTTAAAATCTGTTCTTTTTTTCTCATTTTATGAAAATGAAGTAAATATAGGGATGCAAGTGTTGCATCTGCTGGGGTGTAAGAAGGGGATTTTACATACTTTATATCGATTGTATCTTTACCATCGGATAAAATATGCATGTACTGACTTGCTAAAGTACTAATTTGATCTAGGTGAGACTGTCTTTTTACATGTAGGTAGCTGGCGCTTTGAGCCATGATATGTTCCCAAGCGCTCATCCCTTCTTCACTGTGCTGTTTAAAGAGGGCATTTCTTTGTTTCATCGCTTTATAATATCTGCCGAGGTGATAGACGTATAATGGGTCAATGTGAGCTAGGTGTAGATCAAGAAATCTGCGTCTTTCCGATGGGGATCCGACAACAATATTAATATCTTCAGGCACAATAAGAATGCTCGGTAGTATTCCAAATAACGAGAGAAAGTTATTGTAGTGCGTTTGGTTATGGATGATTTTTTTTATCTTCCCATCGAATGCAACAGATAGGGTTTGTTCAACCCCTTTAGAATAAAAAGAGGCTTCTATATAAAAAAAAGAGCTGCCAGATTTGATCAGATCGCAGGTATTTCTAGTTCGGAACGATTTGCCAGAGCTTAACAGAGATAACGCTTCCAAGACATTTGTTTTGCCTTGAGCATTGTCTCCTTGAATAATGTTCGTTCCTTTGCAGAAACTGATTTCAGCATATTCGTAATTGCGAAAATTTCGCAGAATCAGTTTCTCTAACCACATGTTTAATTATACATCAAGACGCATCGGCATCAGCACAAATAACGCATTAGAGGTATCTGTAATCATGCCGGGATTGTAGGAGTCACTTACATTGAAATCGACGGTTTCATCTTTAATATGACGTAAAATATCGAGGAAATAGTTGGGATTAAACGCTATTTCGATTTTTTCACCCCCGTAATTGGCAGGCATATGTACCTTACCTTCTCCAATATCACCACTTGTAGCCGATAGATGGAGTTCTCCTGATGTAAACGTAAAGCGTACCGAAGAGCTGTTATCTGAGGTAAACAACGAGACCTGTCTTAGCAAAGAGGTGAGTTCTTCCCTGTGAAGCTGGATAGGGTGTTTGTTCTTTTCTGGAATAATGCGTGAGATATCTGGGTACTGGCCAGCAATCAGTTTAGAGATAAGAAGAGAACCACCGACTTCTAAGGCAATCTTATCTTTTAATAAAGATAAAGTAACTACCCCTTCTTTTGGATCTAGCAGGCGGATCATTTCCTCTGCTGCTTTGACAGGTAGTATGTAGGCGCCTTGCATATCTGTAGCAACGGATTCTAAAGAGGTGAATGATTTAGCAAGTTTTTTCCCGTCTGTACCGATAAAGGTCGCCTGGGTTTGAGTTGTTTGCAGAGATATTCCATTCAGCTCGGGGCGGTGATCATCACGGGCGGCTGCAAAGACTGTTTTTGATAGCATCTCTTTGAGCGTTTGTGTTTGCATTTGTATTTTAGCACCTGCAGACATATCAGGAAGGTCAGGGAATTCTTCTTTTGCAATACCGTGAATTTTGAACTGGGATGTTCCTGAGTTAATCGTTGCAATTTCAGGGGTTTCTAGATGAATTTCTACTTGAGGGGCTGTGAATTCTCGAATGAGCTGAAAAAAGCGTTTGGCAGGAAGGGTAATAGACCCTTCTTGGAGCACCTTTGCTTCGCAATATACGCGCATGCTTACAGATAGGTCGGTAGCACTCACAATGAGTTGGTCATTGACTGCTTCAAGTACGATATTGACTAGGATAGGCATTGCCGGTTTTGCAGGGACGATATTTTGAATTTTTCCAATCAATGCTGCAAGATCAATTTTAGAGATGATAACTTTCATAAGCCTGAGGCTCCTAACTAAGTGCTGAATTTTAGTGAGATCATAATAGAATCTTCGGGAGTCGTCAAATACTATTCTCTGATACCTTTCATGGCACGGTCGATCGATCTTTGCGCGTCCTTGGACTTTAGATCTTCTCTTTTATCGTAGGATTTTTTTCCTTTAGCAACAGCCACTTTTACTTTAATCATCCCCTTATTTACATATATTGATATAGGAATTAAAGTCAGTCCCTTTTCTTGAGCGTTTGTCTTTAATTTTATAATCTCTTTTTTATGTAAAAGAAGCTTTCTTTCTCTTTTTTCTTCGTGATTGTGGATATTGCCGAATTTATATAAAGAGATAGAGGCATTTTTTAAAATGACCTCATTATTAATAGACACAAGAATATAGGCGTCTTGGAGATTGCCTCCGTGATCCTTAAGTGATTTTACCTCAGTTCCAACGAGGACAATCCCTGCTTCATAAGATTCTAAAATTTCATACTCATGAAACGCTTTTCTATTAGATACGAGTTCATTAGAGGGGGTTTTAGCCATAGACTACTGCCTGTGTTGATCACGCGTTGGGAGAATTATCTTGCAAAAAGAGAGTGGCCAATAGATGTAACTCTAAAACAGTCCTTGCCTGCAATTGTTCCCACTTGTACGATGCCGGCTTGGAAAAGCCAGTCAAAGATCACCATTTTAGTAAAGGCAAGCTCATCTGTTGAATAATCTGGAAGAGTATATTTCCATGTTCTACCAAATCGCTTAAGGGTAATTGCATCATCTTCTTTTAAAGCAACACACAATCCCTTAGAGAAATCATCGAATAGGACCCAATCCTTTCCAAGAGCTCTTACAATGCTTTTTTCTGCTTCTCTTAATGATTTCTCATTATAGATAGATTCAAATCCTTTTAAAATGACGGGGGTGTTAAGAGGGTGACGGTATAGAAACATTGCCCTACTCTCTATTCGCATTTCCAGCCATTCATAAGCTTTATCATTGAGAGTGAGCTTTTTATCCGTCACATCTGCCAGTTTAATCAGTTGGATTTTGGTAATTAAGCTGCCCACGTATTTTTCAATTTGGGATGCTTCCATTTGCAGATCTGAGAAGTTCTCTAGAATGGACTGTAGGATCTTTCTTTGGGGAAGAAGATATCCATCTTCTGTCTTCTCTAAACTTAACGGTTGTTTTTTTGCCTTTTCAAGAATGACTGCCATATCTTGGACAAAAGAATATTCATGGGAGCGTTTCATGTGAATTTTTGCTGAATGCTCAATCGAGGATACATCCGTTTGTTTGTAAAAAGACATATATTCCTGCCACTCGTGAAAGGGAGTGACTTTTTCATGCCATAGGTCATCGGTTTTTTTATATCCAAGGCAGCATACAAAATTAAATTCCAGTTGAAGCATATATTCTTCAAACTGCTCTTTGGACAGGTCGTATTTTTGAATAAGGGATGCTGCTGAGACCTCTAAGTGCTCAGACTCATATACATCATCTACAATCCCTTTAAGGATAGGGTCTGGAAAATTCAGCTCCATTAAATAGCGTTGAAAGATTTGTGGAGTATATAGATATTTTTCCACTATTGATTCAAAAATATTATTCGATGTTCTAGAAATTGAGTACCAGGTTGGCAGAGTGTGAATAGGAGGTTTGCGTAGAAGGCTCTGTAGGAAATCCATGCCTGGAACAAAGTCTTCATCAAATTTTTGAATTTGCGTTTCAAAATATTTCCTCATCTCTTTATCGACGATCACAACATCTTGATCGATATCCAAAAGTCCTGCTTTAGAAAATTTTTCTAGAGAAGACATAACTCTTTTCTCTTCCATCTCAAGACTTTGCGAGAGTTTTTTGATAGGAATCTGTAGTGAGCTGTAAAGGATTTCTTCGAGAATTTCAAGGTCAACTGCTGAAAATTGGGACATGAGCAGTCTATTTGAAATATCTTTTTGATAGTCATAATCAGAAAGAGAAATTTTATTTTTCCTAACGGGATTTAATTCCATAAGTAAGCTAGTCATAAAATTCCTTGTTTCTGAAATGAAGCCAGTTTATTTAAAACTATGATATTCCATGTTTTAATTGTTAACAACATGGAAATAGGTCTGTCCAAATAAGGTTGAGAATTGCCTTTCTTCAGAGGTTATCATTAAATCGGGCTCAAAATAAGTCTTGGCAATAGATCGAATAGCAAAATGGAGGTATCCTATTGCATTCATCGAATCAGGGTTTAGGCAATTTCTTTCGGTTTGTGAAAATTCTGCTCCACCATATCCTGTGTTCTTAAGAATTTTGGTTAATAGCAGGCGTTTTTCTGTTTCGGTAAGGGGTAATAGTTGCGTGCGTAGGGTATCTAATGGATTCTCATATTCTGTCCTAAGAACTCGATTGATTTGGCTAGCTCGGTCTGAGGGTAGAGGGTTAAGGCCTTGAGAAATTTCTAAAAAAGTCATGTATTCAGCCATCTTCAACATAGACAGCCTCTCGTGTTTACGGATCGCATGTTGTCCTATCCTCTTCCTATCTGAAAGACTTGCCTCAGCGTCAGTGAATAATTCAGGCATTTGGTCATGGGCTTGCCTTATTGCTAGGTCAGTAAATGACTGAATTTGTGTTGCATGGTCTGCAGGGATCTCAGAGTTTATAGATAGACAAGATCTGGGGCATAGGTAATCTTGATTTGTTAACAGCAGTAGGCGCATCCTAAGGATCCCCTGGGATTGCTGACATACCAATGTATACTGTCTTGCGCAATTTGATAGAGATTGGATGCCTATATATTCAAAGACTTTGTGTAAGCATTTTCCGACTACGGTTTCTATTTTAGCAACCACTAGAGCTGATCTTAAAGCAAATGATGCATTCGATGCTTGTTGTTCTGTTGGTGTTTGGTTTTCGTATTTCTGATATCTATTATCTAGATACACAGCGAGGTTTGAACTAATTGAAATAGGCATTTTAATTCTTTGGTTAATGAAGTTTTATCTTAATGTAATCTTAATGAAGTCTTTATGTCTAGCCTAAAAATGGTGAGAGAGGGCGTCGTTAAGGGCGAGTCACTTCCTTTTGTGTCGATCCTCTTGAATTCAGAAATGAGTTCAATCAATTATGAAGATCTACTGCCTATACGTTGATCTTCAACAGGAATCTGTACCGTTGCCTTTGAAGACTCTTACAATGTAGAATATTTGTTTATGTATATTCTTATATGTTTTCTAGGCTGATGGACTGTCTGTAATCCATTCGCTCACTTTTTTGGCTACACGTGCAGAAAACAGCAAACCTTTATGTCCTAAATTATCTATGACATAAGTTTCTGGTTCCCCTGTTTCTAATATTGCAGATTTAGGGGGCGCTAGATGATCTAATTTGCCTGCCATATTGAAAAAATGAATATGGGTACATTTATTAATACGTTCCTGCAAATCACAGAGAAAGGTAGAACCAGGTATCATTTGAGTTGCATCTTCTCCTAAACCCCAACGGGCCATTTCTGTTCCTTTAAAAGGAGTGCCGAGTGTGATGAGCTTACTGATTTTGGGATCTGTGTTTTCATTTGCTATAGCAGTAGCATAGTAAGATCCGACCAGTCCACCTTTTGAATGACATAAGAGAATGATCTCTTTACAATTTGTTCGTTTTTTTATTTTTTGAATTTGTTTTTGTACGGACTCTGCATTCGATTCAATGCTTTGGAAATTCTCGACATTCATCGTATAGATAGGGCCCACATCTTCTGCTTCCAAAGCGGTTCTGAGACAATTCCAAGCTGATCCAAAACTTCCATATCCATTAAGCATTAGAATAGGGATCTTATTTATATCTCCTTTAGGAATGTGATAAGAAGGGCTCAGAGTCAGAGGAAAAAGAAGTCCAAAGCTAATTGTGGCGTTAATATTTATTGTTGATGCATATAATGGGTCTATATAGTTTTTTATTCGCTCAGGTAAATCAAGCTCGCTTGCTTTAATAATACCGCTAGACCACAGGCTCCATCCAGCACTGAGCGATAGGGCAGCTGTTACTGGAGTAGAAATAGGGGATATGGCTATTGCTAAAGTTCCCAGGGCGCATGCTGAAATGCAGTAGGATCTTGCTTGTGTTTCTTGAGGCTGGAGTAACGGGATGTGGATTGTGGGTAAAAATCTGTTAAAGACTGCATTCATGTCTATCACCTAAAATTGATTTTACAAAAAAAATATATTTTCTATATTAATATATTATATATAAAAAATCTGTTTTTTTTAAT
>CAMCLJ010000062.1 GCA_945875745.1 Chlamydia trachomatis | reverse complement strand
TTAGATCTAAATCAAAGAACCATTTGATTCATTACTATGAAGATATAAGTGATTTGAATTCATCCCGGTTTTCTGCTCGAATCGATGATTGTTTGCAAAATGTAAGTCTGCTTTTGCAAATCCCTACCTTTTACCCCCACTGGCAAGAGCTTCTGATGAGGTACCAGCCTAAAAAGCATTACACTATAGGGGAATACGGGTTTATTGATTCAACATGGGCTCATCCTATGATCGATAATACCGTTTGTATGGGAGTGCATTACCTGGAAAAAGGAATTTGGATTGAAAAACAGAGAGATTGGTATTTTTCTAAGGCCACACAAGATAGAGTTTTTAAAAATCAATCGATAGGTTCTTATCAATCTAAAAAAGACTTCGTGTTTGCTTACTTAAAAACTCCAGAAGGGGTGTGTAGTTTTTTTCATATGGCCCTTTCGTACTACAACCATTCGGTAAAAGATTTGGATATTGTTGTTACAGAAGTCAGTAGCTTTCTTTTCTTAATCAAAAAAGAGAGGTTGTTACTGGCTGATTATGGGATCCGCGAACTCCATTTTAGCCTAGAGAATCGCAACTATGTGGTTCGTTTAGCTAGCAAAGGAAAAACTTTACGTTTGATTGAAATCAAGTACCTCGATCCATATGAAGCCCTATCTTTTGTTCGATTAAGCAAGGCATTATTTGCTTGTCGTGGAAATCAAAGCTTTTCTGAGGCTGTATCTTTTGATACGGTGTTTTTTTATGATGCAGCTCCTCATGCAGGGCCATTTTTAGCCGATTTACAAGGTATTATTCAGCATCGCTTAAAAGAGTATCCGAAAGCGCAAGAATATCTGCAGGGATTTCAAAAGGTATTTTCTTTAAAGGGGAAATGGGCTGAATTGGTAGAATTAGGCAAAAGTATGGGCCTTGTTTTGCAAGATGAATCAACGCGCAAAGGAATACAACATTTCAACTCAATTTTAAAAGAGGAATATAGTTTTAATCTTAGTTTTCTTCATCTAGTCAGAAGCCTTATTTTACATATTCAATTTCCAAACTTACAGCAATTCCATGAGATGACTTTGGTATCTTGTATTACTAATAAAACGTCGGTTAAGACAGACTTAAAAAGGCTCGAGGAAGAAATTGAATATGTAATGGAAAAGGGATTAATCGATAACGGATATAGGATTCAATCTAATATATAAACCGATCCTTACCCTATTATATCGCTTTAGATACGGTCATGCCTAGCAAGGTAAATAATGCAGCAGTGAATAAGAAGATCCCGCATCCAATGAGTACGAATAGTCCATCGTCTTCGAGCATTCCAAGCTCAATAAAAAAGATAGACCATGCAGCAGTAAGGTTTGATAGGGGTATAGGTAAAGGTAGGGCTAGCAAGAGTCCTAGCAGGCAAATTATGACTGCGTTAGCTTTTTTCATAAAAGGATTATGGCATACCCAATTTAACCTTGGGTGGACCCATTTTTTTGATTTTCTAATGATGTTAAGAGTTTTAGTCGTGATTTTTTGTAGGATCGATGGATTGATAGTTTTAGATAATAGCTTTTTTGGTAACCATATTTTTCGATTGATAATTAGCCTAAATCCAATTAACGCGATAATGATGCCAAAAGGGGTTGATAGTCCGGGTAATTGAATCGGTTGGCAGAATGGAAGAGCAAGCAGCATCAAAATAATAGGGCGGCCTTTACCTGATAAAATTTCTAATATCTCTAATATTGATAGGGATTTGGATTGCATCTGTTCTTGTAATAATAGGATGCTCTCTTCTAATGTTCTGGGTGGATGAATTTTCAATTTCTATTGCCTATCTACTCTTGATCATTAATCTGACTGTTAACATGCTTTAATAAAAAATATCAAATTCATTTTCTGTGTATTTCAAGCCCGTTTTCATGTTTTTTGACTTGAGATAATTGGCACTACCTTCCTTTTAATTGCTTTGTATAACGGAGCAAACCTTCCATTGAAATTTGAGAAATTATTGATCTTTTGTAAGGGATTTGTTTAGGATTGTCAGGTTTACAAGTGGGAGAAATATATGAGAATTGTTACATGTTTTTTATTAGCTTGGACTATTTTATGCGGGGCTAGTGAATCATTATCGCAGAGTGAATTAGATCAGTTAAATGATTATATCACAACTTCTTGGGAAGGTGATGAAGAAGATGTCTGGCTCCGTTGTGACATTGGCGAGGGACTAGAACGTGTTGAAGATTATAACACGAATCAAATGAGCAATGGACAGAGTGTGGAATTCCATTTGAAACCTGTGTTACCAGGCTCTGTGCTTTTTTTTACAGAAGGTGAGGTCGAAGAGATTATATGTACCGTTACGCTGAATAATACTAGTCACTCTAGTCGGCTAGATTATCAAAACCAAATAAATGTTATTTATACCCAGATGAATGCAGAGGGTCAGCAAATGCGGTGGGATCAGAGTTATACATTTACAGGATCCTTTAAAAATCCCCGTTTAGATTTAAGCAGTAAACCTTCTTTATTTATTATTAATGATGAAAACAATGAATTTGTAATCGTCTTCAAAAATTCACTTCCTTATTCCAAAAAATCACGCAATAAATAAGATTTCTTTATCTTTAAAAAAGGTAGGCAAAGATCACTTGCCTACCTTTTTTCACATTATTACATCTTTTGTATCGCTGGTTTACACTTTTTCTCTTAAGAATAATGAACGTGACGGTTGTGTCATCTGCTCCTTAGCTTTTGTCCAGCATCCCATAATTAGTGAGGTTGGGTCTGTATTTTGCAGTTCTTGTGAGGCGATTTCTCTTAATTGATTATAGATTTGCTGGAAAGAATGTCGTGCAGTTAGAGTCTCAAATTCGTTTAGATTTGTAAGGAGTTTCTCGATGTCCTTTGATGCTTCTATAGGCAGATATTCTTGGCGCAAGGCTAGGATTAACTTTTGATTGGGTGCTGTGAAGAAAGGAGGGATTTCATCGTTTTTCTTTGGACCGAATGTATAGATATATACAGCTTTTGTCAGAGCAAACATGAATATAGATGAATCCATATCCATGAAGGCCTCTAGAGTGTCATCACTTGCTTTTGCAAGCACATCGCATCGGAGTAAATTCGCTCCTTGATCAATTGTTTGTTGGTTACTATCTAACGCAGGTTGATCAATGCGTAATAGGGCGCCCTCTAAATACAATCTATCATCTAATCGGACTAGGGGAGGCAATTATATACCCAGAGTGTTATTTAATTGGACGATAAATGAACGAGCGAAGCTTTCTTGGGTTGGGAGGTTTTGCCGGATTGGATTGAATATTATTATATTAAACAGCCCCCAAATGATCGTAAACGAACTGCTTTCTAGCATTTTTGCGAAAAAACGATACGGCCTATCACATAATGGGTGTAATGCAAGAGATACAAGGGTAAGGGCAGCATAGGCAACAGTTTCTATAGTGGAGGTGATTGTAAGAAGAGTGATGCCGATTTCAGCGAAAACGACTTTTGGTAGTTCTTTCCAAGCATTGTCACCTGGTCAGGTATTTTGAATTGGATCTGCATCATAGATCCAGTTTTCTTCAGGTCCTCGGGTGTTTCTCCATATAAGTAAGCTTGTCATCAGGTGACTAGAAGCGCATCTTGTTACTATCATAAAATCTAATCTCTATTTAGTTTACTGTTTATTTAAGATAAATTTTGCGGAAGATATGGATACTTGGATCTTAATTGTCTATTTAATTTTCGATTTTTGTAACGCCAAAGTTGTAGTGTCACACCCCCTCACCAAAGTTAAAATGTCACCCCTAGGCAGAAAAAGGGGTAACTTTGAAGAAGATGATGAGGCGAACTAGATGAATCAAGCTTATCCAGCTGATTGGTCTAAGTTAGAGTCTCAAGATCCAGCGGGTCAATTCAAGAAGCTTGGTTTTGAACGGATTGTAAAGCAGCTGCTTACCATTTAGCCAATGGAGATAGAATTGAATAAATGGTTTATATCTGATACACAATATGGGCGTGTTTGTGAATGCCTTTCATGGAGCTACCTTTGGTTTTAATTTTCAAAGGTTAGCTGCTGGGCTTATCGCCAATTGTTGCAGGGGAGTGGCCCAGAAGTGAGAAGTAGATGGAACTTAAGTTTTAGCTAGATTTGGGTGGTTTATCGCAACCGGCCTAGTGTCAACCGGATGAATCCAAAAGGAAATATGGGGCAACCTGGACTTGAACCAGGGACCAACGGGTTATGAGTCCGCAGTATGCCTTTACTTGGCAATCAATCGCATTAACTAACATCACAATGATAAAGGACTTACAGAATTTCAGTCTATCGCCATCTTTTGCAGATTATTGCCTGTTGCAGGTCTTTAGTGGTCATCCAATGGACCGGCAAGAAGGGGGCAATGCTAAATCGGATGCTCGTTCATCCCGAGCTCGAATGAATTGTTCAAGACCCTGAGCATATAGGGTCTCCCTCCCCCTTGTATTAAAGGGATTCCTACAAAGCAGGGTGTGAGGGTGTACATGCGGTATAGCTTATCGAGGAGGTCCTTATCGTGCCCCTAGGATGCTGCGGATTAAAAAAGAGATAGGTGAAAAAGATGTGGGTGTCATAAACTCGAAGAGTGTATTGAAAACGCTATTAGATGGTTAAGATGAATCAGATAAGTCGGTACGGTGTTTATGGGCTTCTTTTAAGCGACTCCAAGATTCTTCTCACTCAAAAAAAATCGGGACCCTATCAAGGTCAGTGGGGTCTGCCTGGTGGGGCTATTGAGTTTGGAGAAACGCCTGAAGAAGCACTAAAACGAGAGTTGTTAGAAGAGTCTTCTCTGATAATCGATCAAATGGAATTTTTGAATACAGCCACATCCATGGGCCAATATGATAATCAAGGGGTGCCATATGAGTTTCATCAAGTTGGGTTGATTTATAAGGTGCTGACGTGGTCTGAGCGGTCGGATTTAGTATCCGAAGAAGAAAATCGTTGGGTGCCGATTCAGCATGTTAAGATAGAAGAGTTAACCCCTTTTGCAAAGCACGCCATTTCTAACTTACCCAGGGATAGGGGATGGCGGCCTCAAAATCGTATTCGAGGTAAGGTAATTGGTTTTGCAAAGCATAAAGATCGATTGCTTGTCTGTGAAGTTCTTAATGATGACGGAGTATTGAAGGGGTGGTGTCCGCTTGGCGGTGGTATCGAATTTGGAGAAAAGGCAGAGGCCGCCTTGAGGAGAGAATTTCAAGAAGAACTTGAATGCAGTATTCAAATTACTGGTAATCCAATGGTATGGGAAAATATTTTTGAGCATCATGGAATGAAAGGACACGAAATCATTTTTGCTTTCCCTGTGCATTTTGATAATCCGGAAATTTATGCGAAAAACCGCTTCCAAATATCCGAGGCTAGAGGAACGACTCATTGGGTTGAATGGATTGAAGCTTGGCGTTTTGGAACAGGTGAATGTATATTATTTCCTCCTGGACTGGCAGAGAAGATAGATTCGATTTAGAGACATTTCCGATTGAGCATTTGCTAAATTTGAGCTCAGTCATACACAAATTTAAAAGCCTCAAGCTGGCCCTCAAGTAAAGGTAAATCTCCAAATGCTTCTATGGGTTGCCATAAATAATTGTGATGTTCTTTGGGATCAAGCGTGACAGAAGGGATCGATTTAAGTATCCAGCGAAATAGATGAAGCTGATATTTTACTTTGGGATGACGTACGTATAAAGAGCGAATAAATTGAAGATCCTTGGAGTCTGGGGTAAGGCGTAGTTCTTCCCAAATCTCACGGGCCAGTCCTTCTAAAGGTGTTTCCCCCTTTTCAAGCTTGCCTCCAGGTATCCCCCATGTTTCTGGAGATAATTCACATTGAGCGCGATGGAGCAGCAGAAGCTTTCCTTGGCACTCCATAAAAACTGTGCTGACTTCTAGCTCAGAGCCAAAGTCAGGAGGCTTTTCAATATAGAATTCAGACATAGTTATTCCATTAAAATGGGCTCAGCTCTCCAAATTTCTGGTTCTTCTGGAGAGATATACGTCAGAACGCAATTTCCGATTTTGCGATTTCCTTGCAGTTGAAGCAGATGCGCTAATGCCCAATAAGTTCCTCCATGTGCAACCAATAGAATTGGGGCATTATATTGTAAAGCTTTCTCCAGTCCATCTTTTACTCGGTGTGTGAACTCATTAATAAGAGCCCATTCCTCCATAGTGAGTTCTCGGATTTCAGCTGCTAAAAATAATCGCCAAAGGCTGCTCGGACATTCACGAAACTCGTCTAAAACCACATCGTGAACTAGTTTGTTTTCTAGGACAATATCTTTGGTTTGTTGAACTCGCAGTAGAGGGCTAGAGCAAACAGTGGCAATTGGTAGAGAGCGAAATATTCGTTGAACTTGAAGGGCTTGTTTTTCCCCATTCTCGTTCAAATGAATTTCTGTGAAATCATCATATATTTTATGTGCATTATGATCCGTTTCTCCATGACGAAGAAAATAAAAAGGAGTCCTGCGGAATGCAAATTTCATAATTAATTTAACTTACTTGAGGATTTTCTTCGATCTTCCCAATATTCACGGTAACTTAGAGTGATCCATTCGCAACCAACCATTCCAAAGCCTGTAGCAATGATTGGATCCCAGCTCTTTGTATAAACAGCATACACTATAGGAATCAAATAGATTCTGAATCTTAAACGCCAGAAAGGGGCTGAGGCAGGATATTTTTCTTTAAAATATGTTTGGATATATCCTGTGATTAGATAAGCAGAAAAGATAGCAATTAAATCCCAGCGGTATTCTTGTAAAAATTCACCACGGAAAAAGAACGCTGAGAGGAGCATAATAACGCCAGCAAGGGCATGGTTGGGATATTCAAGTTTTACACGCCAGAACCAATAGAGAACGTGAGCAACATAGGTGAGACCTCCTAGAGGGGAGGCTAAAAGCATACCTAATCCAGATAAACCCCAAAGATAACCAGATAAAATTCCAGCCCCTTTAAAATGTTCCTTCAAGCCGTGTTCATTGACCAAATCAGCATATTTACCTGCTACACCTAGAGAAAAAGAACAAAGGGCTAGCAGAATTTGATTCATATCCATAAAGTTTTTTCCTTTTTATTTGCTAATCGAAAACCGTCGTTAAATAATGTG
>CAMCLJ010000061.1 GCA_945875745.1 Chlamydia trachomatis | reverse complement strand
TGAATGCAAGTTACCATAAACAGTAAGTATTTGTGTCTTCAGATCTTGCCTATCTTCTGTTACAAATTGATCAAGCCAAGGATTGCGCAGTATAGAACAAGAGGAGAGTAATTTGAGATTGTCATCTAAACGGTAATCTAAAAACCAGTCGTTTATATATGGATACTGGCTAGGTCTTTTCTCTGCATATGAAAAGGATTTACATTCGTAGGGATAAAAAATGGCAGGCCCATGGACTGCAGAAACTACTCTTGGCTCATTTCCCCTTAAATCGATCACAGGTTTTGAAAAGAACATGGACGGACCCGCCGCCAATATTTTTCTTCCTGGAGTTTTTCTTGCGATTTCATCTGCAATATTTCTATTTTCCAACCCTGTTATGCATGCATCTAATAAAATTGTCGCATCATCGGCACAGTCTGCAAAAAGATCCTCTTTCAATATATCAGGAGTAATAGAGTCTTGCCCATCATCTTTCTTTATGGCTAACGAAGACTTAAGAACCATGAGTGACTATATCGACAAATTTAATCTCTCTATCTGGATATTTCGCCCGAGTACAGCTCATAAACTCTTTCATCTCATCTTGAGAACAAACGACCTTTGGAGCTACGGCAAAATGTTGTTGTAAACCTTGAATTTTGTAATGGTGGTAGTAATAAATGTTGATTGCCAAGAACCGCTCCACTATCGTCAAAACCACTAACAAAATAGATGCAAAGAGGTTTTTGACTCCCTGATACCGTCTGATTGATTACCTCAAAGTCCCTTTGAAGTTTTTCTTTATTTCTTAATACAGTGGCCTTGAAATCGCCACCTTGCGTAATAACCTCTTTAATTAAAGAAAAGGTCCATTGCACGACATGAGCAATACGTGTAAGACAATTACCGGAATTTGGCTCATCTTTATAGCGCAACGAATAGGCTAGCCTCAGATAAGCTGGAATCTCTCTTGCGATCATAAATAAATTATTTGATAAGCATTCCATCTATTACCTCACTCTAATTACCTCCTTATTATTATAAAGTAATCTAAAAACAATTAAAATAATTTAAATAATAAATTAACTATAATTTTTTAATTTATTTTAAAAATATATTACATTAAAAAGAGAGGAATTAAAGAATAGGCAGAGTTACAAACTATAAGATTCTCTATAGATAAAGTGGAAATCTACCCTAACCGCAAATAGAAAAAATCGATAGGAAAAAAACAGTCGGAATCAGGTTGCAAACGGCGACAGCTCAAAATATCACCCCTATTTTATGTTCGATATAAGCGAGCCTTTAAAATCTTTAAAGGTTTCACAATGAAAACCCTGTACTTATTTTCAACATCAAGTTATGTTTTTTTTCCGTTCGACGCATCTGTAATAAAAATATATGAGCCCTTACTTATGAACCTAAAATTTTTTATTACTCTCGAATTACAAAAAACACCATTTTTAAAATAAAAATTAAACAAGGATTTATAATGAGACCTACTTATCATGGGATTGCTTATATACAAAGTTTCCAAACGAACGTCTACACGAGATTGAATAATATTGCTGAAGACAGGTCGATGCAGGCGTGTCTATGGTCAATACCCATTTCTGTTTTAGATATTGGATCTGAAATAATAAAGAATCCCCTATGGGTTATTGATGCCCTAGGTCTGGCTGCTATAGAGATGTTTGGAGCATTATTGGGCTCGCAACATACATTAAACAAATCCGTACAACTCCTTGAGCGTGCTACTATCGTTTTGATCGCTATACCTGTTCAACTGGTTTTCGCCCCTATTAAAATTACCTTCCAAGTTGTTGCGATTATCCGTAATCCTACAGATGTTGAGCCTTTTTCTTCAAAGAGTTTTATACAAATCCCTAGCTACGCATAAGTGAGGCCTTCTTATAAAAACGTAGAAAGACTTTAGGGTTAATCGATCCATACCAAGATTTCTTGGTTGTTTAATTATCTTCTTTAAGATGAGAAAACAGAGATATCCTGTTTAGACGCTAACTTAATTTCGGGGAGAGGAAAAGAGTCCTCTCCCCCATGTTAACCCCAAAACATGCTGCAAAAAAAAGTTTAATTACACCTAGAAGATAGGTATAGTTTACGTTCAAAGTAAAAGTTGTTGAAACTTTTAAGTTCTCCGCCTATAATGGCCGCTAAAATACAGAATTTTTGGAGAGATCAAATGGTACGAATCAGTAAACAAGAAGAAAGAAGAAGTCGATGCCCTAAACGCTGCCGCCCGCCAGCAGCTCAAACCGGACCGAAAAAAGACAACCTACCTAAAGGATTTAAGCTGCATGCCAATGCTGTAGAATCAAGTGGTCTGGTGTTCATCCCGAAAATCAAGTAACGAACGAGAAAGGAAATCAAGCGTATGTCAAGACATCCTAGCTATGGAAAATCCAATAAAGGGGCAAAAAAACGGAACGTACTCAAAAGATTCGAGCGTGTCGACGTGCTGCGAAAATTAGGCCGTTGGAATGACGAAGAGAATAAAAGAGTTACAGGTCTTCCTAAGACTCCGATTATCCCTTAATTTTTTTAAAGTAAGGCAGCCTGATCTTAAAGCTGCCTTCTTTTATTCAAAACTATCGTGCAAATCTACTTTAAGAATACTCAAAAAGATCTAAAAATATCATCTTCCTCTGTTAAAGAGTTGGTGATAAGGCTGCTGCAGAAACTAGGCTCCCAATGCCATGAAATCAGCATACACCTTGTCACAACTAAAAAAATCAGCAAGTTACACCTGGATTTTTTTCAAGATCCGACTACAACAGACTGCATTACATTTCCTATAGATGCCGATTCTAATGATCCGTATATCGTACTCGGCGAGGTCTTTATATGCCCTAAGACAGCGATTGATTTCGCAGCCAAGCACAATAAAGACGTATACGAAGAGTCAACTCTATACATCGTACATGGTATTTTGCATTTATTAGGGTATGATGATATCGATCCAAAAGATCGAACGCTAATGAGGAAAAAAGAAAGAGAATGCATGAAGTTTATTCATGAACACAATCTACTACTCAAAAAATAGCGATATCACAATTTAATTCTAGTCTCCTCATAAAGAGTTGTGTTAAACTGATCGCATCTATTTAATTCATATCATACAAAACCATAGTTTTATGACCCCTTACGCAGAAAAAATTACCTATTGTCTTCTTTTTCTTATCTGTGCAGCCATCTTGTCAGGGCTCCATTTTTCTTTACAAAGACTTGGGAAAATGCAGACAAAGGAAGAGTTAAAAAATCAAGGTTTTACCTATTTTCCTAAGCTGTTAAAATTTTTTGTATCGACCCATGAATGGGATGCTTTGTGGTTTGCGTTAAATTTTTCAAAGCTGATCTTCTATCTCATATTTAGCTTATTCATGTTTCTTCTGCTAGCCAGCAGAACATCGTATAACTTAAGCCAAGAAAGTAGTCCAATGCTGATGATTGAATCCTCAAAAGAATCTTTAATCGCATATGGACTCGGTACAGTTTTTATCGCTTTATTTACCGACTTTTTTATGCAGTTTTTATGTGCAAGAAATCCGAAATTCTGGTTTAAGACCCTTGCCACCGCCTCATCTATCCTCCTTACCTTAACGCTACCGATGACCCTTGGATTTTTAAAGTTTACGCAAATCTTTTTTCCTAAAAAAACACCGTTTACTCCCTCCCCTTCCTTCAGGGTCCATGATAAAATATTAGAATGGCTACATGACTCAGAAATTGAATTTCTTCTAGAGGCCAATGAAAAGAAACTTATTTATTCGGTCATAGGATTTAAAGATCGAATTGCAAGAGAGATCATGGTACCAAGAATTAACATGTTTAGCATTCCAAGCAGTACAACGATCGCGCGCGCAGCTGCGTCTTTTTTAGAAGAAGGGTACAGCCGGATTCCTGTCTACGAAGATAATGTGGATAAAATTATCGGAGTGATCCTCTATAAGGATGTCTTGAATCTGTTGATTGTTAATAAAGAGCCCAGTGCAACACTTACCAATGAGAGCATAGGAAAACTGATAAAACCTGTTGTATATGCTCCTGAAACAAAGAAAATTTCCGCTCTTCTGCAAGAATTTCGCAGCAAACAAATTCACCTTGCGATCGTAGTAGATGAATATGGGGGTACTGAAGGGATCGTAACAATTGAGGATATTTTAGAAGAGCTGGTAGGAGAGATTGAAGATGAGTACGATATCAATCAAGCACAGCCCTTTTCTACTCTATCAACAGGTGGATGGATAGTGAATGCTAAAATGAATATTATTGATATCGAAGAAGAGCTAGGGATTAAAATACCCTCTAACCCAGATTACGACACGATCGGAGGATATATCGTTCATAAAGCAGGATCGATCCCTTCAGAAGGATGGCAGATCCATCACGACAACTTTGAGCTCGAAGTCTTAGGTGGGGATGAACGCTCTATCGATAAAATTAAAATCACCCCATTCCAGCACCGCAGCAAGCCCGCTGTAATGACTAAACAGTAACAGCCCCTAACCTTTAATAAGAAAAAAATCTGATATTAAAACGGGGCTCTTGTTACAAAACCCTCGCATAGAGCTTATCTCTCATACTATTCTGCGGCAGCCCCTGCTAGTCCGGTGTATTTTATACAATAATCGGTGATGACATCATGATCCATACCAATCTGTGTATAAAAAGGCAAAGACCCCGTCAGTGGTTTTAAATACACTTTTGGCAATCCCTCTTTTTGAGCTAAATCAAATAATGATTGCATTAAGGCCCTACCTACTCCCTTAACCGGCTTTATGGTAAAGCCATCATCTGATGCAGGAGAATGCATTTTAACATTAGCCCCATTACTTAGCAGCTCATCAACATAAATCCCATGAACGGGGTCTACCGAATAAGTTGCAACGCAGTGTATAAGCCCCTCTTGATCTACAAGGGCACGAACATGTCGTACTGTTAGATCCTTTGGATACTTATGAGCAGATAACAGTTTATCTAAAGATATATCAACCCTTGTAACCATATCAAAATAGTCAGTTTTCATCTGCTGATCTTCTGCCTTTTTCATACACCATTCTTCTTTACTTTCCATCCCACATTCCTGGAAAGCGATCGTAGTAGCACCTGCCCTGTCAGAGACGATATCTCTCCAGGCTCTTATCGCTTTTTTAACCCCTTTTAGATCCTGCTGTGTAGTAAGATCTTGAATCTCAAAGCCAGAGACATTTAAAGGAACAGGGGATCTATTAAATCCTCTGGCAAAAACAGATTGGGCTAAATAATCGATTTTTTCAGGTGATGAAACAGCCAACGATGAAAAATCGGGAATGAGGACAGAAAAGGGTGATCCATGCCCTACCGGTGGTGCTTTGTAAGGATCAAATGGGACATGGGAACTACTGTTAGGTAATGGTAACATAAGATTAAGTCAAACCTCGTCTTCGATTGCAGGTAAAGGATACCTATAAGTAATAGTATTAATAACATACGTTTTCATTATTTCTTCCATTCTGTCCCCTGAAGCTCTCTCAAAAGATTCTTCTGGATAAACTTGTTCATATAACTGTATTGAATCTTCAGCTGTTATTGCTCTAACAGAGAGCAAAATTCTACCAGACTGAGATAAATATTGATCTGCGGGTTGAGACCTCCATCTAGACTCAGACACTAAGAGCGAATCCCTTTCATGACCATCATTTAATTTAATCTTAATCCTAGATGATAAGTCAGGTAATCGATCGGGTCGGAAAAAAGCAACATTTTCTTCTAAAAGATTAAAGACCCCGAAAAAAAATCCACCTCTTACTACGCTTTCCGATAAAGACAACTGCCAATTAGACCGGATTTTCTCCATTCGATCACTATAAGGATTTAATGTAGATACGGTCAGAGAACAAACATGGGTTGGCTCCCCTGCAATTAAATTTGCAAACAGGCTATGCGCTGTTTCCTGTTCTTCTTCGGAACTATCTTCTGGATGAACAGCAGCCGCAGCAGCATGTATAGGAAGGAGCGAATACAAAGGGGATGGTTTTAAAGGATTCATGAACAACTTTCCTTAAAGTTATATGATTAAAATCATGAAAACGATACAGACTTTACATCAAATCTGCATTTTCATATCAAGTACAGAAATAATTTTGATAAAACATGTATTATTGACAACAAAAAAATGTTTTTTTAATTCTAAAAACAAATCGAGACCGTTGAACAAGCTGCCTAAGGCAGCCCGTTCAAGAAATTTTAAAATTTTTCTCAGCTATTTGACCCCAAAATTCTTATAAAATTCGCATTTTCTGTCCTTTGTGGGCTATTTAAGCCCATGTTTTTCAGTTTTCTATCTCTTAGGCACATAGCTTTGCCATTCTGTTTAAGTTGTAGGCCATACTCACGAGCACCAACTGCAGGCTGTTTCGCCTGAGCCCGATGTACCGGGCTCGCGCATACAGGTAGGATCTTTTAAATGTTCCAAACACCCTTTCAACTGGTACTCGAAGTTTTGATAGGATACGATTGCATCGTTTCTCATTGTCACCAAGTTTCTGTTTGCAGGTCCCTTTGAAAAGGATCCCATTTTTGATCCCTTTTTTCTCGATTATATTGGCATTTTTTTCACTGTCGTACGCCTTGTCTGCAAACACCCATTCTTCTTCTCCAGTAATCGCATTACCGAGCATTTCTCCGTCGTGGGTACTCGCTGGAGTCATTGCAATTTTCTTAATCAGTTCACTTTCTTGATCGACCCCAATGTGGGCTTTGTATCCAAACAAATACCGACCACCCTTTTTTGTCCAATTTGCCTCTGGATCAACGGTAGATTTCCCAGCTGTCCCATCTGAATTTTGGTTGGGTTTCCTTACTGCCGCTTCAATGACTGTTGCATCCACAAGAGTTCCTTTTTTCACAATGAGACCAATCTTTTGGAGTTGTCGATCCAACTCTTCGAAGAGTTGGTCTTTTACGCCATGACGGATGAGTTGATCTCGGAATCGACTAAATGTTGAATGATCGGGAGCTTTTTCTGACAAACTGAGGTTTACAAAACGTCGGAAAGAGATACGGTCATCCAGCATTTCTTCAAGGTCATAGTCTGAAAGAGCGTGCCATGTTTGGAGAAGTAGACATTTAAACAGGAGTAATAGAGGGTGACTTGGTCTTCCGTTGCTAGAGGAATAAATTCCGTTGAGTACTTTTTCGAACGCGCTCCAATCAACAAGAGAACCGACTTTGTCGAGTCTTCGGTTGAGATTTCGATTATTTCCAAGAAGTGAATCTGCTAGATCGTATTGTCCTGAAACTCGTTGTGACATAAAACCCTCGTTTTGTGAAGGGAATATTTTACACTAACCCGGGAGGTTATGCAATGGTCTCA
>CAMCLJ010000060.1 GCA_945875745.1 Chlamydia trachomatis | reverse complement strand
AAGCCCGAGAAAGACGAATGGCTTTTCTCGGGCTTCTTGTTTTGAATCCCCTAAACGGTGTCTAAGGTAACAGGCTCTTCTAATTCTAACTGATCGAGACTAAACGCAGACCTAAAAGGTCTTAAAAATTGAGGAGGCTGCCTGCTAACACTTGGTCGCTCAGGGGCTACCATCTCAAATTTAAATAGAGCGTGGGCAATCTCTTTTTTTATTTTAAGGCTAAAAGAGTCAAAAAGAGCGAACGCTTCATGCTTAAACTCAGTTAAAGGATCCTTTTGCCCAATTACCCGAAGGTGAACCTCTGTACGCAAATGATCTATATTCAGAAGGTGCTCTTGCCAGTGTTTATCTATGTTGCGAATTAACAGGCTGCGAATTACTTCCTGTAAAATAGAAAGAGCTGGGGGCTTTACAGCATCTAAAGGCAATCCTTCTTGAATGGTTTGAATTGTTTCAGTTTCACGATGAATTTTGGTTTCAAAAGCATGAAGAACTTTATCTATTGCGATATTTTCCAGATCTTCGATTTTTTGATGTCTACCTGCAAACGTCTCTTGATCAAAGGTAACTGGAAAAGTGTTCATAAGCCACTGTCTATATCGCTCAGTATTGCCGGATAAAGCTGACTGATCGAGCAACTTATCACTCATTTGCAGACATACACTTTCCAAAAGATCTCTAACTAAATGAAGACTATCTAGTGTAGATAAGACTTCATTTCGGAATGAATAGATTTCCGCCCTCTGCCTATTCATTACATCATCATATTCAAGAGTATGCTTTCGCATAGTATAATTACGCTGCTCAACCCTTTTTTGCGCTGTTTCTATTGATTTATTTAATACTTTAGCACTAATGGCTTCCCCCTCTGGCGGCCTGAATCTCTGAAGAAACGCAGTCACTTTTGGAGAGGTAAACAACCTCATTAAAGAATCTTCAAATGCAACATAAAACTTTGAAGAGCCTGGATCACCTAAGCGAGCGCACCTTCCTCTGAGCTGCCTATCAATCCGCCGGGATTGGTGTCTTGTTGTTCCAATCACATGGAGACCGCCAAGCTCTGTAACACCTGGCTGTAATTTAATATCGGTACCTCTACCTGCCATGTTAGTGGCAACAGTAATGGCTCCTATTTTACCTGCGTTTGCAATAATTTCAGCTTCCCGCTCATGGTTTTTAGCATTAAGCACTGTATGTTCTAATTTATGCTGCTTTAGAATACGGGAGAGTTTCTCAGAAACCTCAACAGACTCAGTTCCAATTAATATTGGACGGCCTATTTTATGGATTTCTTCAATGTCCTTAATGAGGGCGTTATACTTTTCCCTTTCTGTCATGTAGATTTCATCATCGGCATCGAGTCGAAGGCAAGTCCTATGAGTTGGTATTGCAACCACCTCAAGCTTGTAAATCTCCTTAAATTCATTGGCTTCAGTCATTGCCGTACCGGTCATACCGGCCAATTTATTATACAGCCTGAAATAATTTTGCAGGGTAATCGTGGCATATGTTTGAGTTTCCCCTTGAATCGAAACCCCTTCTTTAGCTTCGATAGCCTGATGGAGTCCGTCAGCAAAGCGCCTACCCGGTTGGGGTCTTCCTGTATTCTCATCAATGATAACAACTTTGTCATCTTCGATAATATAGTCGATATCCTTTTCCATAAGAAGATGGGCACGCAGCATCTGACGCAGGTTATGCGCCCTTTCTTTTCTTTGGCTATCTGCATCACGCAGCAAGACCTTTTGTCTTACTTTTTCTTGCTCATCAAATTCAGGATTTGCATCGATTAGAGCATATTCATGACCAAGATCGAGCATGATGAAATCATTGCCACTGGTCTTGCCCTGGGACGCCTCAACCCATGCTTGAATCCCCTTATCTGTCAGCTCATACTCACTGGCTCTTTCATCTACAATGATATATAGCTGCGAGAGAAAAGCATGTCTTTCTTCTTTATTCGGTTCCGCATAAAAGTAGGTTTCCCACTTTTCAAGTTCTGCGCGCAAATCAGGATCTTCTTTAATTCGTTTTAAGATCTTGTTTTGTGGCATCCCTTTTATAACAAGGAACATATTCTTAACGGCGAGCGAGCGCTCTTCTTCTTGTTGTTTATCAGGCTTAGATGTAGAGCCATGTCCGAAAAATAAGCTAAGTTTATCGATTGTTTTCTTCGAATCAGTAGCCAGTTTACTACAGAAGTCTCTTTGTAGTTTAACAAGTAAGGATACATCGTCTTTTAATTCGTCGTACATTTGTCTAGATCCACCAGACGGACCTGATATAATAAGAGGAGTTCTTGCTTCATCAATTAAGATCGAATCGATTTCATCGACAATGGCGAAATAATGCCCTCTTTGAGACTGATCCTGGAGCGTTTGTGCCATTGAATTATCTCTAAGATAATCGAAGCCGAACTCAGAGGCTGTTCCATAAACGACATCAGCTCCATAGACTTCTTTTCTTTGATGATGAGGCGTGCTATTAGTCAGGGGCTTAGCCACTAAACCAAGCCAGGTAAAAATAGATCCAATCCAGGCACAATCTCTTTGAGCTAGGTAATCATTTACGGTAATGAGATGTGTTGGCTTTCCTGTTAGCGCATTTAAATACAAAGGCATAGAAGCGGTTAGAGTTTTACCCTCCCCTGTTTGCATCTCCGAGATAGCGCCGTAGTGCATAGCAATGGCCCCTATCATCTGGACATCATACGGGACCATATCCCATTTTTGAGAGTAACCAGAAACATCGACTTCTGTACCACAAAGACGTCGGCAGGCATTTTTTACTGTAGCGTATGCCTCTGGCAAAAGAGAATCAAGTGGCTCCCCGTTTGCAATTCTTTGTTTGAATTCGTAAGTTTTATTCTTTAGTTCCTGATCACTTAAAGAAATATACTCTTCATCGATCTTATTAATTTCTTTTACAATTTTTGCGTATTTTCGAATAAGGCGAGATTGCGCTGTGCCAAATATTTTTTTAATAAAACCAAACATGTCTAGGTTCCTTTAAGGGTAAATAAAGAATTTACAGTGATGTAAGGGAAAAGCTCATTTATTTCCATAGAAATAACTAACCCCTCTATTCTATCACACCCCTCTATGATACCAAAAATCTGCCAATAAATCAAAATAAACCCATAATTGGGTCACTTTAATAAAAAACCATATGCCCTTAAAGGTAAAGGGGTCCCAGATACAATTGTTAATCGAACTCAAAAGGTAGTAATCTCTAGCAAAAAAGAGGTTCATCTATCCATTAGATCTAAAGTTCATTTTACACATTTTCCCTTCTAGCTCTTACTGCTCGTTAAACATGAGAATTACACGGTGAATTAAGTAATTAATTGACGAGAAATAATAAACAAAAAGAATCTTAAAAACTATTATAAATTAAAATAAAAATTTAAGCGCCTGAAATACAGATGTTTATATTTTTTTAAACAAATAATTCAACACTTTAGTTTGAGTTTTAATTAAAAAAATGTTATTTATATTATTTAACAACTATATACTTTTTATGCATAAAAAAAATATACAGTCCCTTCATCAAAAAACCTCTGTGGCTAGCATTGTTTTAGCTGGAGGACAGGGCACGCGCCTGCAACCCCTGACATCTATCCGTTGTAAGCCGGCTGTATCGTTTGGAGGCAGATTCCGATTAATTGACATCCCCATCTCTAATTCTCTCAAAGCTCAAATCAATAAGATTTTTGTTATTTCTCAATATCTATCGGGATCATTAAAAGATCATATCGATGATACGTATCCTGAGCAAAGAGTTAAAAAAGGAAATTTAGAGATACTATTTCCCCAAGATCCGAACCAGCCAAGCACTTTATTTAAAGGGACAGCTGATGCAGTCAGAAAAAATTGGTCCCATCTTGCGCAAACCCCAACCGACTATTTCTTAATACTATCCGGTGACCAGCTTTATAATATAGATTTCGTTAAAATGGTTGAATTTGCAAAAAAAACTCAGGCCGATCTAGTGATTGCGAGTCTACCTATTCAAGAAACAGAAGCCAAAAGAATGGGCCTACTCAAAATTGATAAAACCGGTAAAATTCTCGATTTTGTAGAAAAACCAAGCGATCCGGTTGTACTAAAAAACTTCGTTCTTTCCAGAGAAACATCAAACTCTTCTCATGCAGAGCCATCCTATCTTGGATCGATGGGTATTTATATATTTAAAAGAGAATCTTTGGCCAGGCTTCTGGCAGAATCAGGAGATGATTTTGGTCATGATTTAATCCCTTTACAAGTTAAAAAAGGAAATACATTTGCATATATCTACGATGGCTATTGGGAAGATATCGGCACTATTGATGCGTTTTACCATGCCAACCTCGCGCTCATAGACGAGGGCAAAGCGCATCTGAACATCACTGATACAGAGCACCCTATTCAAAGCCAAGCAAACCAACTACCCGATCCGGTAGTCCACGGTACTAGGGTACATGATTCGTTGATTGGTAAAGGATCGATTATCAATGCCAAAGAAATCACTCACAGCTTAATAGGCGTAAGCTCCTGTATCCATGAAGGAACTGTTGTTGAAGATTCTGTAATCCTTGGAAACCATTTTTATCCAGCCTTTTTATCAAAACAAACCCCTCTGACCACCTATTTTAGCATTGGGGAAAATTGCATTATCAAAAAAGCAATTATCGATGAGAACACCTATATTGGGAATCATGTACGGCTCATCAATCAAAATAACCTGTCTCAATATGATGGGGATGGTGTTTATATCAGAGATGGGATTATAGTAGTACCATCCGGGGCTGTCATCCCCGATGGTTTTACAATATAACCTTATGAATATTTGGGCTTTTTCCGATTTACACCTAAGTTTTGGCGCTCCTGAAAAAAGTATGGAAGTGTTTGGCCCTGCCTGGCACAACTATGCCGAGAGAATCAAAAATGGATGGCTCTCCCATATCACTGACCAAGACCTTGTCCTGATACCGGGAGATATATCCTGGGGAAAAAATCTCGAGCAAGGACTGATTGATTTAGAGTGGATCCATGCCCTTCCCGGAACCAAGGTCATCATTAAAGGAAACCACGACTACTGGTGGGATTCTCCGGCTAAAATGAATAAAGTACTTCCTGCCTCTATCCACTTCATTCAAAACAACACATTCGAATGGAATGATGTAACCATCGGTGGGGCAAGACTCTGGGATACCCAGGAGTATACTTTTAAGGACTATATTGAATTTATTGAGAATCCAAGGGAAAAAACAAATACACAGGCAGCTTCGCTAGAAGATCAGGAAAAAATCTTTGTAAGAGAGCTGGAAAGACTACGCCTGAGCTTATCTCAAATGAAAAATGATAAAAAGCTCCGTATAGCCTTGACCCATTACCCACCGATAGGAGCCGATTTAGCTCCATCGAGGATCTCTAAAATTTTAGAAGAGTTCCGTATAGATTTGTGCGTATTTGGTCATCTGCATAGTCTAAAGAAGAAAACACCTTTTTTTGGAGAAAAAAATGGTGTGAAATACGTCTTTGCCTGCTGTGAGTTTTTAGATTTTATCCCGCTGAAACTCAGATAAAAAATCATCAATCCATTTCTTATCCTCTGAAGAAACAAAAGCATCACCCTTTTTAACTCCCCTTTTATTCAAGGCGTCAAGGATTGCTTTTTCTTCTGTTTCTTGATCCAGACATCGATAAAATTCAGCTAATATCTCAAGCAAAGCTTTATAATCTTCTTCAACTTTTAGCTGAGATAAAACTGTGCTACCAGCCTTGATAAATAAAGAAGTGTCTCCTCGATTGACTACAAAACGGGCAATTTCAAAACATAGCTCAAGATCAGGCACCTCTTCCTGCTGCTCTATAAGACCTAAAAATAGCGTATCGCTCTCTTCTGATTCTGTGATTGCAAATAACCTAGCCCTTAAAAAATCAAACCATTGTTTTTCTAAAACATAATCATAAAAACCATCTAAAAGCTCAGAAGCATAGGTTTCACTTCCCTCATCCATTTGTTCGATCATGTAATCGTAGAGGAATGTCTCTATATCATGGGCGCAGTACTGGCTAACCGTTTGAAAAACCTCCTCAGGCTCAGTACCGGCATCAGCACTTTGATCGAGGATATCTTCTAAATCGGCAATTGATTTCTGCAGAAGATCTTCATCCAGAAGATCTCCCTTATCATAGGCGTAAACCATATGGTCGATTTCATCACCAAAAACAGATAAGGTCTGTTTCTGAGGAAGAAGGCGACGCCAAAGCTCAAATAAGATCAGGTAAGCTTCTTCGTGCTGACCATTAGGCTCTTCATCGACCCATAAGCAGTCGATGAGCTCTTCGGGGGACTCACACGACTCAGCATACGAAATGAACCCTGAGACTGTAAGAATAATCCCCAGTTTAGATAAACGGGCAAACAACTGATCTTGTGTCATCTGTCGATAATCAGCAATTTGCCATGGCCTCACCTCAGAAGTAGGCTGCTCAAGATAAGAAAATTTTACAAGATTATATAAAGCTTTTCCTCGAAATCGCATACCTTATCCTCCAGTGATAGGAACAACAAGATACCTGTTTATGGAATATATCGTCAAACTCTTGCAAGGAAAAGCCCGATCTCTTCATACTTCTTTGTGGGGGAAACAGATAATGCGGGCAAAACGAAAAAAAAATTACTACATACTTCTTGAACTAATGATCGGTTTAGGCCTGCTAACCATGTGCGCCCTACCCCTAATCGAATCTCCCATACGCCATATTCAAAAACAAATGATGGCACTCGAAGATATGTGCTTACACATCGAGTCAGAAAAAACCCTTGCCCAATTTAAGGAATCCCTTTACACGCAGAAGATCTCTTGGCGCGATATAGAAACCTGGACTGAAACCCCCGTTCTTATTTTTGAAGAGTTATGCCCGATACCTATAATGGGAACAAGTATATTAAAAAGGGGGGAAATCAAGTCGGTCCATATAAAAAGTGGAGAAAATACAGAAAAATGGGCCAAAATTAACCTCGAAATTACCTTTATACCAACTCTTAAAAGTAGAAAAAAACTCACATTTATTCATTCTGTGACTGCCTGCACCAAGGGTTATGGGGATACAAAAGAGTGATACACCCATGAAAAAACGATCTTACCGCCTAACGCTGATTGAAGTGGTGATCGCTCTTGCATTAACAGGGGTGATTATGTCTTACCTATGGCAATCATTTTTTAACGGACAAAAACAACAAGCCGCAATCGGGATAATGAAAGAGGGAGCTCTCAAAAAAATCTATTTTCAAGAAAAGATGTCTCAGCTTTTTATCTCTCTTAATCCAGAAACCCCTTTATTTACCCCTGATCCTAATAAAAGCGAGGGTATGGTTCTAGTTCTTAACGCCATCCATCCAATTGATCTAGACCCAGATTTTTCAGGAGCCCATAAATGTGTTATCAAATTACTAGAAGACAAAAAACTCTGTCTTATTCATCTGGGAAAAAACAAAAAAATCCGATCGGAAGTTCTTTTTAATGACGTAAAACATATAGAGATCTTGTTTTTTCATCCAGATGAGCCAATCTGGACACACACATGGGATAAAAGCGATGAAACGATTCCCTGCATGATCAAGTTCATTATTAGCTCACAGGAGAAGGAAGAATACACCTTCTTCCCCTCACAACATATCAAGCCCATAACGTACCATATAAAGAGCATACCGTGAATATTTTGATGTTTATCTCTTCGATGCTGATTATCCTGTCTTTTGTTTCAGCTACAACATCCCATCATTCGATTGTTTTGGAATCTGAAAAAACAAGTTTTCATGGGTATATGCAAGGCTTAAGGCAAACGAGGAATATGTGGCAAAATAAGATGTTTATCGATGCTACAAAATCGATGAAG
>CAMCLJ010000059.1 GCA_945875745.1 Chlamydia trachomatis | reverse complement strand
ATCTTAAGCCCTTTTCGAATTTAATCAAGGAACCGAATATGCATCCAGTATCGAGAGCTTCATCTCCAATTCCACCTATTACTTCAAACATAGAATCTCCAGTTGCCCAACCGGGTCCTATAAGATATCATCAATCATCTGACCCTGTTCGACCGGCAATGGTGATGTCGAACGAGGATCGATTTAGACGTTTGATACAAGAGGCCGAGCAGCGCCAGGCGGAACTGGCAGAATACGAGAGAATCAAAGAGGTTCTCGATGATTCTTTAGAATCAGGTGCTCGTAATCGGTCTTTCGATGCTTTTTCAGGCTCAGGGAGTCATGAATTCTCGCCCTTTTCTTTCGAAAGATTAGATACTGATGACCTTCCTGCTTATGTAAACAACGTATTAATACACACTGATGCAGGCCAAGATGATTCTATAGGGGGTGGCAGTAGTGAGGTTCACAACTTTGTGTACACTCTACTTCCAAGTCACGAAGAAGATAAAATTAATCTGATCTCTTCTGCAAATGACAGAATCCTTATAAGGCATTTACGAACGGGTATATCAGAAGATCAGGCCCGAGAATTAACCAAGCGGTTAACTAAGCGTTGTTATGCCATATTATCCGGGTTTGCGAATGCGGATATTGGCCAGAATGTCCTTCTTATTCAACGTTGGTGGCTTGATGTTCTTTCTGATATTTTTAAAAGGGAGATTGATTCCAATTTAATCCGCATAGAGCGCAGTATTCCATCTACGTTACTGCATATTGAAGAGTTACCATGGGCTGATGATCAGGGACGAATGGCGCTCGGTCTTCGTGTGATAGAGCATGCCAGTGATCTTGCCTTTAAAGTCAAAATAGCTGGTGATACACAAAAGATTCATAATGCAGGGGTCGGGTTAATGAACCCACATAATAACTGTTGGATAAATAGCGGTTTGCAAATGATTGCTAGATCCCCTGTTATGAGGGAGTGGATCGATATCATCCGGAATGGATTAGATAGTTTGCCTGAGTTTAATCAACGTGTTTATGCAGCTGCTATGTGCCGGGCAATTGATCAGTTTATTACAGAAGTGGGAAGTGATAAGCCACCTTTTGTATCTTCGGTCAATACTCAAGTGATTCGTCAGGCTATGCGGGTTTTAAAACCTGGTACCTTTCAACAACACGATGCTTCGCAGGAAGAGGCTGTAGAGTTGTTTACATGTCTTTCTGATCTAGCTGACAGAATCTTACGTAATAGGCCCGATCTATTAGATAGTCATCGTTCTATCAAGGATCAGTTTCGTATGTTTGAAAAGCGTATATATCAGCCAACAGGCGCATGTGCACCTCTTGCCGATGGAGAGAGAGAGCCTGATTTATATGAACCTGATGGACCTGGACAAGCCGGTGATGTCCCTATTTTAGTACTTAAACCAGGAGATCACGAATTTCATAGCAGGCATTTGCAAGCATTTGAGAGCAACAGGGGACGGATATCTCATCAGCAGAGAGCAGAATGGGAAAAGGTCCTTGCCCAAGCATTTTTACAACGTGTTTTTGTAGAGGAGGGTGAAGTAACAAAAACATTCTTGGATGAAGTTGAAGGTGTTCGATCTAAGAGGGAATATGTTAGTAATCAGATGACTAAAAGGTATGAGGCTCCTCCTAGCTGTTTATTCTTTAATATTAATTTAGATGTATATGATCGAGTGACAGGCCTACCTTCTAAGTTAGTAACGCTTAGCCAAGATGACAGGCCTATTCCGGTAAAAGTTCCTTTAATGGAGAGATTTACCCTTCCAGCAGCGTATGTTGGCGAGGATGCTACTTATGAAGTTTGCAGCACGATCGTGCATAGTGGAGGGGCTAAAGGAGGACATTACATCTATTACCATAAAAAAGAAGATAGTGAGTGGGTGTGTTATAACGATACTAAGGTAGATCTAGTACCTGCTGGACGAGAGGATATTAAGAAGGCTTTATTACAAGAAGCCTCTTTCGTTTATTATCAAAAGTTAGAAGAGGTAGACCCAGAGGCTCTTGTGATAGGAGCTCTTGCGGATGTTGAATTAGAACTCAATCAACTGCAAGCTGCTATCGCCCTTCAGAGCCCTTTTGCTATACTTAATCGTGGTGGTGGTGGTGCTTCTCCGACTGCTGCTGCTGGTGATGAAAATACATCTATCTTCTCTTCAATGCTGAAGTACGGACTTATATTTGCTACAGGTGTTCGAGACATTCTGAATATTATTAGCCATAGCATTACGCAAAGTTCCTATGGTTTTTGGTTATGGCTCACTGGTCGTAATGACAAGGATAGTGTTGCTCCTCCAAATGGAGAGGGCTCTATTCCTGATCCAAATGCGCCAAGGGATAGTAGCGGGCTATCTCTATAATTAATAGGCCCCTGACTTTTTTTAAGGGGCGTTTTTTTCAGCCTGCTTTCTTACAGTTATCGATAGATACTTAAAGAAAGCAGGATCTATTTGCCAGGCTCCCTCAAAACAAGAATTTCTTTGTCAAACAAACCTGTTATGTTATAAGAAATTTTTTGAAGCATTCAGGCAAGGGATATTCATGGCAGGCTTTCCTCTTTCATATGTAACCATTGAGTTTATCGAAAATCTCTATAAGTTATTTAAAGAAGATCCGCTACTTATCGATAGCTCATGGCGGTATTTTTTCGAAGGGATGGAATTTGCACACCCTCTTGGATCTAAAGGGCAACAAGATCTATCTAGGCTTGTCGATCCAGCTTACTTGCTCATCCATGCGTATAGAATGTATGGGCACCTGGCAGCAGATATCGATCCGATTGTTAATAGAGGCGATATAAATATTGCTGAGCTCGATTATCGTTTATATGGGTTAGCAGAGAGCGATCTTTCACAGATGTGTTCTACCTATGGTTTAATGAAGGCCTCTGAGGTTAAGGTTTCAGAATTACTAGCCTTTCTAAAGTCAAGATATGCAGGAAAAATCGGGATTGAGTACCTAGGTTTTGTCTCTCATGAGATGGAAAAGTTCATAGAAACACAGGTGCAGAGGGATTTGTATAAGCCCCTTGATGCGCAAGAAGAACAATTGATCCTTGACTATTTAAATAAAGCAGAACTATTTGAAACTTTTATTCATACCAAGTTTGTCGGACAAAAACGGTTTTCGCTAGAGGGTTCTGAAACTCTGCTTCCTATGATGGCTTTTTTACTCGATAGGGGCTGCGCTCTTGGAGTCGAGCAAGTGGTTCTTGGTATGGCTCATAGAGGTAGGCTGAATGTCCTGGCAAATATCTTAAATAAGCCCTATTCAAAGATCTTTGATGAATTCCAAGATGATTATTTGCCTGCAGTCGGACAGGGTACAGGGGATGTAAAGTATCATAGAGGATTTGAAGGATATGTAAATACCACTTCTGGAAAGCAGATCCATCTAACCCTTGGTGCTAACCCCTCCCATCTTGAATCGATAGGCCCGGTCGTTGAAGGAAGGGCCAGGGCTCAGCAGGAGGCGCAAGGTGCCGGCACAGAAAAGGTTCTTCCAATCATCATCCATGGTGACGCCTCGATTGCAGGGCAGGGTGTTGTCTATGAAACTATACAACTCAATCATTTAGATGGTTATAGCACAGGTGGAACGATCCACCTTGTGATTAATAATCAAATCGGATTTACAACTACTGCTAAAGAGACCCGTTCCACAAGATACTGTACCGATATTGCAAAAGCCTTTGGATGCCCTGTGCTGCATGTGAATGCAGAAGATCCTGAATCTTGCGTCCGCGTTGCGGTCTTGGCAATTGAGCTGCGTCAGAAATTTGGCTGTGATGTCTTTATCGATCTTAATTGCTATAGAAAATATGGACATAATGAAGGGGATGAGCCATTTTTTACTCAGCCTCTGCAGTATCAAGTGATTCGGTCAAAACACACCATTCGGGAGCAATTTAAGCAAAGGCTGTTAGCTAAAGGGGTGCTTACCCAGCCGTTAGCTGATCAGCAAGAGCTGCAGTTTAAAAATGAGCTTGAAAAAGCCCTGACAGAGGTCTCAGAGCAAAAAGATAGCCTGACGAAACCCGAGGCTTATTATCTAACGATAGATCCTATTGAGGCAGATATCCCTGCAATCGAAAAAGAAGATTTAATTGATTTTACAAAGAAATTAAGTAGGATCCCCGATGGATTTGCTTTGCATCCTAAGGTTGCCAAACTCTTTGCAGACAGGGTCTCTGTGATTGAGGCAGATTCCCAAATAAAAAAGATCGACTGGGGCTTTGCTGAATCTTTAAGCTTTGCAACCATTTTGAGTCGGGGTGTTTCTTTGCGCCTATCGGGACAGGACTGTCAGAGGGGGACCTTCTCACAGCGGCATGCGGTATGGGTAGATCAAAAAACAGGGGATAAGTATTTTCCTCTGCAGCAACTTGCCCCCAAGAAGGGAGGTTTTAAGGTTTTAAATTCCCCTCTTTCTGAATATGCTGTTCTGGGGTTTGATTTGGGATATAGTTTGTCGAGTCAAAATACACTGACTCTTTGGGAGGCGCAGTATGGTGATTTTGCAAATACTGCCCAGGTAATTATCGATCAGTACCTGTCTGCTTTAGAACAAAAATGGAATCTTTCTTCTAATATCACACTACTGCTGCCCCATGGCTATGAAGGACAGGGTCCTGAGCACTCCTCCGCTAGGATGGAAAGGTATTTGCAGCTGGCAGCCCAAGGCAACTGCATCATTGCTAACTGCTCAACCCCTGCCCAATACTATCATTTACTGCGCAGGCAGGCTTATTTAAAAAAGAAGAAACCTTTGATTATATTTTCTCCGAAAGCCCTGCTGCGCTATCCAGGGGCTCTCAGTTCATTAGATGAGCTATCCTCTGGACATTTTCATACAGTCCTCTCAGATAACGGTATTGATCACACAGCAACAGTGTTGTTCTGTAGCGGCAAAGTATATTACGATCTAATCCAAGAAAAAGGCGCGCGTACAGCATCTGATGTGTCCATCATCCGTATAGAGCAATTATACCCTTTTCCTGATAAAGAGATCAGGGAGATTATGCAAAGGCTTGACCATGTAAAAAAAATCAGGTGGGTTCAAGAAGAGCATCGTAATATGGGAGCTTATGAGTATGTGCGCCCATTATTACAAGAGATAGTAGGACAGAGGGGAGTGTTAGAATATATAGGACGGCCCCGTGCTGCATCAACGGCTGCGGGCTCTTATGCATTACATAAAAAACAGTATCAAAAGATGATGGAAGAGGCATTTGCATGAAAATCGAAATAAAAGTACCTCCTCTTGGAGAGTCTGTATCAGAGGCAGTTATCAGTCAGATGATTGCAAAAAATGATGCTTACATAAAAAAAGATCAGGAGGTCCTCGAGCTAGAAACAGATAAAGTCAACCAGGTGCTCTATTCACCAGAATCTGGTCTTTTGCATGTGACGGCGTCTATCGATCAAACGGTGTCTGTAGGGCAGGTAATAGGGTATGTAGACACAGAAGGGGCAAAGACTACCCAGCAGCCAGTATCTGCCCCCTCTCCAGCACCTACCCCTATAGCTCCTACCCCCCCCTCTAGCAATCCCATTAGAAAGCCAGTGGATTCTTTTGTTCAAGAAATCAACACTCCACCTCCCATTCCACCTGCTGCTAAGACCCCTATCATAGAACCTAAGGCGATGACTTCTGAGTCAGCATCTCGCAAAAAAATGACAGGTCTTCGTCGCACGATTGCTCAACGGCTTGTTGAAGTGAAAAATACAACTGCGATGCTCACCACCTTTAACGAGGTCGACATGAGCGCTATCATGGAGATCCGATCAAAAGAGAAGGATGTGTTTTTCACAAAGCACGGTGTTAAGCTTGGGTTTATGTCGTTTTTTGTTAAGGCAGTAGCCTCTGCTCTAAAAGCCTACCCTCAGGTCAATGCCTACATCGATGGTGAGGATATAGTCACCTTTTCCTCTTATGATATAGGCGTGGCGGTCTCTACAGACAGAGGTCTTGTCGTCCCTGTTTTGAAAGGATGTGATAGCCTCTCCTTTGGTGGGGTAGAAAAAGAGATTGAGCGTTTTGCAAAAAAAGCGCGTGAGGCCACCATCAGTGTCGATGACATGAGGGGGGGCACCTTTACTATCACTAATGGAGGGGTATTTGGGTCTTTGTTATCGACTCCTATTTTAAATCCCCCACAAAGTGCCATTCTTGGTATGCACTCAATTGTCAAACGTGCTGTGGTGATCAATGATCAGATCGTGATCCGTCCTATGATGTATCTTGCATTGAGTTATGATCACAGGATCATCGACGGAAAAGAGGCGGTTTTATTTCTTGTTCATCTGAAACAAAGTCTTGAAGATCCCTCTAAGCTCTTGCTTGACTTATAAGGAGTGTGATCATGACGGATACATATGACGTTGTTATAATAGGATCGGGTCCAGCAGGGTATGTAGCTGCGATCAGATGTGCCCAGCTGGGCCTTAAAACTGCGTGTATCGATAAAAGAATGGAGCTGGGAGGCACATGTTTAAATGTTGGATGCATCCCATCAAAGACTCTTCTTTATGCCACAGAAATGCTTTATAAGATGGAAAAAGACGGAGCCTTAATGGGTATCAAGACACCCGGCATATCTGCTGATTTTCCTGGGATGATGAAGAGAAAAAGGGATGTCGTCAGCTCCCTTAATGCTGGAATTAAGGGGTTATTTAAAAAAAATAAGGTGACCCATATCACAGGCGCCGCCTCTTTTCTTTCCCCAGATACTTTATCTGTCTCTCAGGGTCCCACAAGCCAAACACTGAAAGCTCGCTCTATGATTTTAGCTACCGGATCAGAGCCTACCCCCCTCCCTTTTTTACCGTTTGATGAAAGGATTGTGATCTCTTCAACAGGGGCCCTTCAGCTAGATAAAGTTCCCAAAAAACTCGTTGTCATAGGAGCAGGTGTCATCGGTGTAGAGCTAGGGTCTGTCTATTCAAGGCTTGGATCTAAAGTCAGCTTTGTAGAATTTGCAGATCGAATATGTCCGGCACTTGATCATGAAGTATCGAAAGGCTTTCAAGATATTTTGATTAAACAGGGAATGGAATTTCATCTTAGCTGTAAGGTCAAAGCTGTGGACATAGAGGGTCAAGCAGCTCATGTGAGAGTGGCACGCTCTGATGAGTCTACATTTTCTTTAGAAGCAGATGTAGTTCTGGTATCTGTCGGGCGCCGCCCCTTCACTCAGGGTTTGGGGCTTGATAAGGTGGGCATTGACCTCTGCCAGCGGGGTCTTGTTCCTGTTGATGACCAGTTTCGTACAAAGGTGTCTCATATTTATGCCGTAGGAGACATTATAGATGGCCCGATGCTTGCCCATAAGGCCTCAGAGGAGGGGGTATGTGTGGCCGAAGGGATTGCAGGGCTCTGTCCTGCACTCGATTATATCTCGATTCCAAGTATTGTCTATGCCCATCCTGAAATTGCATCTGTGGGTTTTTCTGAGGAAGAAGCTAAGAAGAAAGGATTTGAGGTGAAAATAGGTCACTATTCTTTCAAAAGCAACCCCAGAGCCAAGTGCACCCTTGAAGAAGATGGTTTTGTTAAGGTGATTGCTGATGATAAAACCGATAAGCTCCTTGGTGTCCACATCATGAGCGCCCATGCCTCAGAAATGATTACAGCTGCTGTTTTTGCAATTGAAAAGAGGATGACCTCTCTAGATCTAGCTCACCTATGTTTTCCCCATCCAACTCTATCTGAGGCGATCAAGGAGGCAGCCCTTTCTATTCATAAAAAAGCTATCCATAAATAAATTCTTATCTAATTGGTATATAGTTACTTGCTTCTTAACAAACACTTGATCTTTGAATTATTGTGTAATTGATAGATATATCATATAATAGAGTTGTAATTAGATAATAATATATTAGTTAATTGGAGTTTAATTTATGAAAGAAGATATCAATGCTAAAGTCGCTATGTTAGAGTCTAAATTAGATTATTTAGAGTCGGAGATGGAGCGGTTAAACCATATGCTTATGGAATGTGGTTTCCCAGAGGGGATAGTGACCCTTAAAGCTACAGTCGAGGAGCTTTTACAAGAGGGGATTGGGTTGCCGTCCTCTCCGAAAAAAAGCTTCTTTGAAGGTTTATAATAAGCTGAAATTGTTGAGATCTTTATCTATAAAGGCCGGTGGGGCGACCCACCGGCCTTTTGTCTTTATAGCCACGGCTTTTTGATTGATTTTTCAATA
>CAMCLJ010000058.1 GCA_945875745.1 Chlamydia trachomatis | reverse complement strand
CCAAGCCTGAAGAAGCCTTCGAAGAGATTAAAAAGTCGTTAGAAATGACGATGTCATTAGAGAAGTCAGAAAAACACATGTCCCATCGAGATTTTAAAGGAATCTTTAGAAGTGCTGCCTAAGGGCCTTAAAAAGTGGAACATCGAGGATAGAGAGAATGACAGAGCCTATCAGCCTGCTTCTTAACAGGCTTTAGCTGTACCATTGTGAGCGATTAAAACTGTAGGGATAGAAAAATCACCACTCAATATCAACCCCTTCAAGCAATCTGTATCTATTTCTAAAGGGTTTCTTTTAACGAGTTAAATGAGCCCTTGCCTGGGTTAACACGACCTGGCAGAGAACGGGGTGGAAGACCTAGTTGGGTCGGCCTACCCTTATCCTCGAAATTTTTAAGGATGGCAAACCCTTCTTCGACCGTAAGTCTTGTTTTTGGGTTGGGATCTAAACCCCGTAGCAAGATTTGAGCTGCCGCAGTAGTAGGTGCATACTTGACATACAATCCCTTAAGTGTCGCTCTACATTCATCATTTTCCCACCACTTATTTTGTGATACAGCAAGCTGGCTAGGTTTCAAAGACGGATCATCTAATCGTTCAAGCAATTCGAAAACAGTAGCTGCCATAGACCAGACATCAGCGGCATGGTCTGGCGCTATACTACGCTCTCGTGTGTGATATGCCTGCATCACTTCTGGAGCCATAAAGTTAGGGGTCCCTGCTACTTCAATAGGTTTTTCCCCTTTTTTACTTGCGCTACCAAAATCGGAAATTGCATAACCTTGTTTTGTTAGAAGAATATTTCCGGGTTTAATATCTCTATGGCATATCCCCATTTTTTGTAAATGCTCTAAACCAGGCCATACATCTTTAATTAACTGATCTACCTCTTTGATAGTTTGACAGGTTTTCGATGCATCCCCTTTACAAAGAGGCAAGACCAAAGCAAGTTGGTCTATTTCACTCGCTTTTTGTTCGTGGAAGAAGATATCAATCTGATTAGAATCAAGCTTTATTATTCCTTTGACTGACTCGTCCATGGGGAGTTGAAATAGAACTGCATATTCATTCAATATTGGGCCTGGCAATCCTATTTTAATTGCGACCCCTGCGCTTTGTCCATCGAGGTACTTGGGGGCAAATATAGCACCCTCTGCACCCTGGCCGATAAGGTCTTCTCTGCGAAACGGGGACTTAGAAGATTTCGATTGAGAATGTGCTTGAGCAAACAACTTTGAAATATCGCGTATATTGCGAAATTGCATAAGTTTCAAGACGTTAGGATCATTAGCATCTAGCACCTCAATAAAAGATGCTTGGATCCCCACCTTTGCACCCGCGTCTGCCCAGTTCTGGCTCCGCTCCTGCATTTCCTTATAGTTTAAGGGTGATGCAATCATTTGATCGAGTTCGGCAGAGCTTACAGATTCTTCTGTTGTCCGAAGAGTTGATCCTCGGCTAGATACAGAAGATTTTCCATCGCTCTGATCGTTCGTTGACTCAACGGTAGAGGGTTCATCAGATGTTAAAGAACTGCGCGATTCATCAATTGTCGAAGGACTGGAAGATCGTTCCGATTCCAGCCTACCGGTCTGGGCCAATAAATCTTCCCAACTGATTACAACCGGCTTAGGTCCGCTAGATAGTCTAACGCTAGAATGAGCGGTTTCCTCAGTTCTACCGACTACATGATTAGCTCCATTTGTGTCGCTAGAAGCCAAAGGATTATCAGCAGCGGGACGAATACTGTCTTGGACAGCATCAGAGGATCTACAATTTCTAAATAGACCTATTATTCTTGTAGCGAGCCTGGTAATACGATTAAAGTAACCTGAAGACTGAGAATTACTTTCTACAGAAGCAGGGGCTACTGATGGTGAGCTTAATGGTCTTATCATATTTTAAACATCCCTCTATTGTCTTATACAATCGATTTTACAATAGAGATGTTAATTTATTGTTAATTACTAAAATGAATTATAATTAATTAAATATAGAAAATTGAAAATAAGTCACATATTTTAAGGCAAATCTAAAAACGTCTATCTAATTGATTTCCAAAATGATACGTTTTTAACAAACAAGATGGATTTAATAAAAATAGAGTGCAAAAACTCTCGCTTTTATAAACGAGAGTAAAGGATTTGATTCCAGGCAAGTAGGGCAGGGACCTCTTTCTCAAAACCGAGTATAGAAATCGAGGCTGGAGATAAGACTAAATGCTCTCCAAAGGCAACTGGCATGCCAAGCCAGCGCGCAGCAAGTGATCGTAAAAAATGGCCGCTAGAAAAAATCAAAACATCTCCAGGGATAGACCTAAGTCTTCCCATCACCTGATTCACCCTCTGTCCCATGTCACCGATCGATTCCCCACCCGGTGCTCCCTGCTTAAAGATCGTCCAAAGGGGAGCTGTCTTTCTTATCTCTGCAGTCGTCATCCCCTCATACTCACCATAATCCCACTCATGTAGCTCTTCATCAACAATTGCATGACTCAAGAACCCAGCTAGCCTGCACGTTTCTTTGGCTCTTTGAGATGGACTGCTAAAGACCTTTTGAACACCGAGTCCCTTTAGATAGTCTGCTAACTGTTTTGCCTGAATCTGTCCCTGTTCCGTTAGGGGAATATCGGTTCTGCCTGTATGTCTGCCCGATAATGACCAATCAGTTTCTCCATGACGGATCAGATAAATTTTATGATGAGTAAATACCATAAGAGAGAGTCCTTCCTTGTTATGTTGTAGGGTCCACTACATAGTTTGCTGATAGCTGTCGATATTCCTCTACCTGAGCTTTTTCCCATGATGTGTCTTGTTTTAGTTCAAGCGCCATCATCGAGGCAACTAATGGAGCTGCTTCTATACTTGCTTTTGCATCGAGTAAAAGAGCGCGTGTTCTTCTTGAAAGGACATCTTCTACCGTTCTTGCCATCTCTTTACGCACAGCCCATATGACCTCTGCTCTAGTATACGGCAGATTGCGGTGAATGACTTGTTTATATAGGGGATTTTCTTTTGCAAGCTGTTTAATCAGCCCCGATTCGCTGCCATAACAACTCAGGGGCTCAGAGGGATGGACCCCTTCGATAAAACCATGTAAAGGTAAGTTTTTTGTGATTGATTCCCTTTTAGGTAAACCAGCAACCTCTATAGCCTGGTTGATAACATCTTCTCCCATCTTACGATAGGTCGTCCACTTACCCCCTGCAATGGAAATCAAGCCTGATGCAGAAACCACAAGAGTATGGTCTCGGGATAAAGAAGCCGTATCATGATCCCCTTTCTCCTTAACAAGGGGTCGCAGTCCCGCAAAGACACTCAGAATATCTTTTCCCTCTGGTGGCTCTGCAAGGTATGCTGCTGCATGCTGCAGCACAAAGCTAATTTCTTTTTTTTGAGCTTTAGGTTCTATAGAAATACGCTTTACTGGCGTGTCTGTAGTACCAACAAGTACCCTGTCATGCCAGGGAACCATAAACAGAACCCGTCCGTCTTGGGTATGGGGAACTAAAAGAGCTGTTTTACCAGGTTGAAATCGCTTAGGCAAGACCAGATGAATCCCCTGACTTGCCTGGATTAATGGGATGGATCTACCATCATCCATAGCGCGGATCCGATCGGTAAATACCCCCGTAGCATTAATCACCACCTTGCCCCTTAAAACATAAGATAGACCCGACTGATCATCTTTTACTTTTACCCCAACACAAAAGCCTGCTTTTTTTATCAAAGAAGTCACCCTCATATAGTTGATAGCAATGCCTCCAAGAGAAGAAAAGGTTCGAGCAAGTGTGATTGCAAGTCTTGCATCATCAAACTGCCCGTCATAGTAAATAACTCCACCGCGCAGCCCATCGGGCTCGATGTTGGGAAAGGCTTTGAGCGTAGCCCTGCGAGAGATCCTGCCAGAGGGCTCGAGCCCTAACGATCCTGCAAGCAGATCATATACTTTAACTCCTACACCGTAAAAAGGTCCTTCCCACCATTGATACGTAGGAACAAGAAATGGGGTATGTTGCACCAGGTGTGGGGCGTTCTGACACAAGATCCCCCTCTCTTTTAAGGCGTCCATAACAAGAGATATGTTTCCCTGCTGCAGATACCTTAATCCCCCGTGAATGAGCTTGGTACTACGGCTAGATGTCCCCTTAGCGAAATCGCCTTGTTCGATAAGAAGGGTCTTAAAACCTCTGGAGGCGCTGTCAACCGCTGCCCCAAGACCTGTAGCTCCCCCACCAATGATGATGATATCCCAGACATCTGGATACTGCTCAATTTCCTTTATACTGTCTTCTCGGTTCAAGAGCTCACCTCTTGCCACTCCTGGCAAATCTCCACAGCCTTAAGCCATTTGTGGTAGAGTCTATCCACTTCTGATGAAGTTTTATCAGGGATAAATGCTTTGTCCATGATCCAGTGGTTTTTTAAATCATCGAGATTATTCCAATATCCTAAAGCTAGACCTGCAAGGTAGGCTGATCCGATCGCTGTAAGCTCAATCACACTCGGTCTCATAACCCTTGTTTGTAATAGATCCGCTTGATACTGCATAAGTAGATTGTTGCCCACTGCGCCCCCATCAACTCTAAGCTCTTTGATCTGAAGCTCAGCATCTGATTCCATCGCTTTGATGACATCTGTCACCTGATAGGCGATGCTTTCAAGAGCGGCTCTTGCAATATGTGCCGAGGTAGTCCCACGGGTAAGACCAAACATACTACCGCGAGCGTAAGGATTCCAGTAGGGGGCGCCAAGGCCTGTAAAGGCTGGAACAAAAAACACACCATCGCTACCTGTCACCGTTAGTGCAAGCTTTTCTATATCAGAGGCTGTTTTAATGATCCCTAACCCATCTCTCAGCCACTGAACCACAGCCCCTGCAATAAATACACTACCCTCTAATGCATAGGTAGCCTTCCCCTTGATTTGATATGCTACAGTCGTCAGAAGATTGTTTTTGGAAAAGACAGGTTTATCTCCTGTGTTCATGAGCATGAAACATCCTGTGCCATACGTATTTTTTACCATCCCTTTTTCAAAACAAGCCTGACCGATTAATGAAGCCTGTTGATCACCGGCTATCCCGCAAATAGGTATGGATTTAGAAAAGATACTTTTGGCAGTCTCTGCAAGCATGCCGCTTGAATCACAAATCTCTGGCAGCATCTGTTTTGGCACCTGCAAGATATCGAGTAGCTCATCATCCCAATCTCCTGTGTGTAGGTTATAAAGAAGGGTGCGAGAGGCATTGGTCGCATCTGTGATATGGCGCGCCCCTGCTGTAAGCTTCCAAACAAGCCATGAATCAACAGTACCAAAGGCTAGCTCTCCTCTGAGAGCACGCTCTCGAGACAGAGGAATGTGATCTAAGATCCACTTGATTTTTGTACCAGAAAAATAAGGGTCTAAAAGAAGCCCTGTTTTTTCTCTAAATACTTTTTCGAGCCCCCGATTTTTTAGCTCCTTACAAATGTCTGTAGTGCGCCTATCTTGCCATACGATTGCGTTATAAAGAGGCTGTGATGTTTTTTTATCCCATACAATCGTCGTCTCCCTTTGATTGGTAATTCCCATACCAATTACCTGATCGATCGATATGCCGCTGTGAGCGATCACCTCTGCGGCAACACCGATCTGAGAAGACCATATATGGCTTGGATTATGCTCAACCCAACCTGGCTGAGGAAAGATTTGAGTAAACTCTTTCTGAGCTCTTCCACATACCCTGCCAGAGGGATCGATTAACATCGCACGAGAACTTGTAGTACCCTGATCTAAAGACAGAATATATTTCATAAGAGCCCCGATATAAATTTCTTTTTTCCCTTTTTTGCAGTTGCTGTCAATATATTATTCACTTTACGATCTTGTGATAGACTAGGAGGGATTAATGGGTATTTTTATCGGTGAATTTGTTGGCACATTGCTTCTGATTTTGCTTGGCAACGGAGTGGTTGCAAATGTCCTACTAAAACAATCCAAGGGATATGCCAGTGGATGGATTGTGATTGCCCTCGGATGGGGATTTGCTGTGACACTGCCTATTTTTACTGTGGGGTGGATCAGTGGCGCTCATTTAAATCCAGCTGTAACCTTTAGTTTATGTCTTATCGGCAAATCTGCTTGGAGCCACCTTCCACTCTACTTCACCGCGCAAATGCTTGGGGCCATGACAGGATCTTTACTTGTATGGATGAGCTACAAACCCCACTTCAACATTACAAAAGATCCAAACAGCATACTAAGCTGCTTTTGTACCCAACCAGCTATTAGAAATTACCCCTGGAACTTATTCTGTGAGCTGCTAGCCACCGCTGTGCTCACGCTTGGGATCCTTGGGATCTTAGACACAAATAATCATCTGGGATCTGGGATCGGGCCGATCTCTATTGGTTTTTTAATTGCAAGCCTCTTGCTAAGTCTCGGTGGCGCCACGGGATTGGCTATTAACCCAGCAAGAGACCTAGGTCCCAGGCTAATGCATGCTTTTCTTCCTATCCCCTCAAAACAATCTTCTGATTTTGCTTATAGCTGGATTCCTGTCATCGCACCCTTTATAGGGGGAGCAATAGGGGCATTTGTATATAAATACTGCTTAAATACCCTCTCTCCCCTACAGGCGTTTATCGAATAAATACAATCCCTACTAACACCTGCTAGATCCAAGATACAGCTACTTGAAAGGGCTTTTGCAAATCGAGAAAAGTCAAAAGACATAGGATCGATCCATATGAAATGAATCTTTCTTTACTTCAAACATGTAAGTATTTAGATTATCACACCCTATTTATTAACAACAGTGTGGTTATATGATATTATCTAATATTTATAGCGTTTATTTTAGCGGGTTTCAAGAGATTGCGAATTTTCAAAAAAACGACAATACAACCAATGCCTTAGCGGCATTAAAAATACTGTCGTATTTTACAGTCGTCATTCCTTTAGCACTTGCTGCTTTGCATGCAGCCAGTTCCCTCTTTGGCAGAGTGAGCATACCAGAGTATTTATCAGATGCTGATCGATTTGCGCGCAATCTAGCAAAGGCTGCCTTATCAGGCCCTACTTCAAAGCCCTTGAGCACACCTTTTAACAAACGAGCCCAAGTCTACGGCAGAGAGCTTATAGATCTTAGCCACGCTCAATTAGCGGATCGCTTTTTAAAGACAGGTGATCTGTTTACTATATCTAAGACGTTTGGGGGGGCAGGTGATGTGGTCCACGAAATTATGTCGCAAGCAAAAAAAGAAGGCAAAACACCACCTCGATGTGGCGTCCTAATCGCTGCCAATAGCGGCCTGCCTTGTGGTCAGATAAGAAGGGACGGGCATGGAAGTGAGCGCACTTTGAACTGCAAGACACAGGAAGAATCGATTATGGCAAATGTTTTATTAACACAATTTGATAATAAATACGAGAAGCATCAAGCTTTTATGAAACAATCATTCGAGCAAGTATGGGGTATGATAGATGGCCATACAGGCAGGTCTACCCAAACAATCCAGGGAATTGACTTTACCAAGGCCCATCGTCCAGAGGCCTACGCTCAAGTCTATGTCCTTGGAGATTGTAAGATCAGTCCGATCAAAGCAAGTAGATCAAACTCAAAAAAGTTAGATCCTCGGGCATCTTATGATATCACTTTATTTTTTGCCGATTCCGTTAATGCAAATCCTGAAAATGGCACACCTACAGGCACCATGCAAAGGACACTCAATGCCCGCTCTATAGATGACTATGACTTCTTTGTAGAATGCATAAAAACTAAGCTCCGATCCTCTTTAGATGCTATGATCGCAGAAGGAATTACACACCCAATTTTAGCAAAACTTAGCTGCGGAATTTATGCAGGCAAACACAAAGATCGGATAAATGCAGAATTTAACGGTATTTTAGCACAAGTATTACAAGAGCCCATCACTATAGGAGCAGAAACAAGAAACGCTCGTAGAGATTATTTTCAAGAGGTCATTCTCTCAGATGTTTGCACATCACCCAGGGACAGTTCACTCACTAGAATAGGCGAGTAATCTAAAGAGTCAATGATCAAGTCTCCCTTAAAGCGCCCTGCCAGATAGGCCTCCTCTTAAGGCCTATCTGCCCCTTCTAACAGCTTAAAAAACTCTTTGATCCCCCTCTTCCAGGCACAACATACTAGCACCTCTTAAATGCTACATACATAAACCACTTACACAAAAATTGTTAAGTAACTCGATGTTCTACTTTTCTTAAACTTTCTCAAATAATTACTTAACATTTATCCAGTAAAATGCTAAAATATTCATCTTTAAATCACTGAAGATGAGCCGTTTATAATTGCTAACGCCCTAGATTTTATAAGAGAATATATCGATTTATTAAATGACTCCCTAAAGGGCGTCGGTGGAAGCCTGACCAAATCTCAGAAGGCCTGGCTGGCCTTCTGCCTAACTGCTATGGTTTTTACAAACAGCATCAATTGGAAGGCTTGGGAACGCTGGAGTGGAGGAAGATATTCAGATTC
>CAMCLJ010000057.1 GCA_945875745.1 Chlamydia trachomatis | reverse complement strand
AATATGCTCAAATTATTGATGATGAATGGCTGATATGCTCTTCGTGTATTGATGGCTGGGAATGTAGTAGTGATAGAGATGCCTTAGTCATGTGTCCAAAATGTCAAAAGATTTTAAATAATCCCCGTTATAAAAATAGATACCCTGGTCTTTAAATTTTCCAGGTGGGTGGATGTGCACTAAAGGATAAGCATTCGAGTAGTTTAAAGTGCTGGTTGAAGATGTTTTTATCAGGGCCGCAATAGTAATTTGAGTATCGGTTCATCTATCAAGTGTTTTGTCTACCATCAAAGCAAGCTGGCGGCTAAAGTCGAGATGTTTTACCCCTTGTCTGATAAGAGCTGAGCTCGTTGGATCTTTGGGGTGTGCAAATGCCTTTAAAAGAGCCTGTGTAAAACATTCCCGATCAAAAAGATCTGGCAGTATATATCCTGCTGTAGAACTTAAGATTTCTGACGCGCCATTATCCTTGGAGGAGATCACATGGAGCCCCATGGCTAATGCTTCAAGGGTGACATTAGCAAAGGGATCGTAGTGTGAGGGGATCACTAAGCAATCTGCAATTTGATAAAATTTCATCACATCTTTTCTTGCTCCAAAGAATTTGACTTTATGAGCAATCGATAGCTTGTAGGCTTGATCTTTAAAAAAACCGATGTGCTTATCAGTTCCTATGACAGAGAGTTGAAAATCATATTGACTTAGGCAGCTTAAGGCCTCTAAAAGCTCTAACAGACCTTTTCTAGCAAAGTTATGCCCTATAAAGAGCAATTGGTAGCTGTGCTCGTTTAAACCGATCTCTTGACAGTAGAGGGACTTAAGATGTAGGGCGTTATCGAAGGGGGCTTGCATTTCATGCCACTCTACTCCGTTATGGATCACTTCTATTTTTTTTTCTTCCACTCTGTAGTAAGATAGGATCTCATTTTTTACCATGTGAGAATTGGTGAAGAGAGTTTGTAGATTAGGGTTTTCAAAAGACTCTTTTTCTATCGATAACAAGAGTTTATGAAGTGGGTTAAAATGGAAGCTTATCCTTTTAAGAAGTCCCTCTGTTTTTTTTCTGCGATTAAGATAAGCAGCATGGACTCCGTTACCGGCTCTTATATGGGTTTGGTCTCTGTTGCGATCTAGTCCAAAAACGATCTGTGAGGGATGTTGTTTTAGATGGTGAGCACAAAAGCGATCGAATTCTTTGACCTTATTGACACTTAGGCGGCTTTTAAATTCATGACTGCGTACATCGATTGTTTGTAATTGAGGGATCTGCTCTGTTTTACCCGTGGTAAGTAATAAAACCTGGCATCCTTGCCTTTGAAATTCACCGATTAAGCGCAGTGTATATTTTTCAAGCCCTCCAAGATGGGAAATCGTGCTTTTTAACACCGTTACCAAAGTCATGGCTTGATTGGAGCCCGTATAGATTCTGTGCTGATAGTATGGATTACGATGGCTCTGTCTTCTAAGGTACCTTGTAGCTCGAGCTTTTCTTCTGCGGTTGTAAAGAGCTGAATTCTTTGCATATAGCTTCTGAAGCGATTGCGTAAATATTCTTCTCGAAGATTTGGTTTCATAAGTCTTAGGTCTTCGTCAGAGGTGTCTGAAAACAGTCTTGATACATACAGATCTTCTAGGGCCTTTGGATTGATAAACTGTACACTCCAGTCTAGAGAATGTTTCAAAGTATTAGGGACTGCGATAAATACGATTTCAATCATATCTTTCACAACATCCATAAATAATCGATCAACCCCTTTAGCATAGATCGGAATCTTGAGGATAAAAATTCCATTTTTACTTTCAATCAGATCATTTTCCTCAAGCTTATAAATTTCTGGATTGATTGCAGAGCTATACTCAGGGGGGAAGAACACATCGATGACAATTGGGCAATTAATCGGCAGCATACTGCATCGAACGAAGTCGATTCTTAATGCTTTGCCTTTTGGATCATCGATTTGAATTGGTTCATCAGCAAGGAAGGGGATTTGAATTTGTTTCCACTGCTCGGGAACATAGTAACTGACTACTTCATTTTTCTCGTCATCTTGCGCAGTAGCTAATGTATCGAGCTGCCCTTTAGAGATGTCATTTAAATTGAATGTGAGTTTCTGTTCCTTCATCGATAAGCGTTTAATTGCTTCTTCAGGACCGCTGACAGTCAGTTGTAAATGATAGGGCCATACATCAAGAAACTGGTATCCTCTCGGAGCTTCTCCAATCGGTTGGGTAATTTCAATAGAGATTTTTTCTGAAACAAGCTTTGTCAGACGGATGATAAAGCTTGGGTGATAGACTCTGCTAATTCCTTTCGATATATCAATTTCAGGATTGAGAGAAACAAGGTTTTTTTTTGATATGATAGCAATCCATTCATCTGATTTATTCGATGCGTCAATCACAACTTCCAGATCGTTGGATGTCAGCTCATCTAATAAAGTGGTATTGCCTACAAGGGAAAGGGTTAGTCTTTTATTCAGTCTTCCAGATGTTTGGATTCCTTCGATTGTTTTTCCTTGCGGAATGTTCACTATTCGGACAGAGACATTAGCGATTGTTTTAGTTGAAGTTAAAGAGTGGTTGATAACAAGCCATATAATGATCGCCAGCAGAAACGAAACCGCTTTACGCTGCCAGTGGTTCAAGAAGAAAGAGGTAAATAAAGTTTTCATTGGCTCAGCCATTCTTTTAAATTAAAATGACTTTTAAAGTCTTTCGCAGGTGGTGGAGTGAAGATGCTCCGAACGATTCCTTTAAATTTATCTGGCTTGATCCCGCGGGTCATCATCCCTTCTCTTGCAATCGATACCTTGCCTGTTTCTTCAGAAATTAAAATAACTAAAGCATCGGTTGTTTGGGCGATCCCAAGGCCTGCTCTATGACGTGTTCCCATCGATCTAGTAAGCTGAGAGCTGTCTTCAGCAAGAGGAAGGATGACTGCTGCTGCAATGATTTTTTTATCCCGTATAATCACCGCTCCATCATGTAGTGGTGTAGAAATTGCAAAAACAGATTCAAGGAGCTCAGAAGAAAAATCAGCATCTAAGCGGACCGCTTTATTAGCGTATTCATTTAGAAGGTTTTTGTTTTCCAAAACAATTAAAGCCCCTATTCGTTTTTCTGAGAGTTTATAGATCGATGTAGCTAGTTGATCTAAAAAATTGTCGAATTCTGTTATTTCCCTAAACCGTTTACCCTTTAAGCTCAGTTTCGATAACGCCACACGCAGTTCAGGCTGGAAAATAATCAAAATAGCAATAACAGCTGTATTAGATACCACAAACATAATGGTGTGTAGAATCGGCAGATTAAACCATGAAGTGGCGGCAAAAATAAGAAGGAAGGCCATTAAACCCAACATCAGATCCATCGATCGGGTATTCCAAAAAAAGGTGAGCAAATAATTGATCATCACCGTGATTGCGATAATTTCAATGAAGGGGGTGATTGAATGAAAAAAATACATCTTTTTTCTGGTTTCAAGGGCTTATAAAAACACTATATCGGTTTATTTGCGAGCACTGTCAATTGCTCAGTTTTATTCTCATTAAACTGTAAAAAAGTCAAAAACAAGATGTCAATAGATAGCGCTCTCAAGAAACAGTAAGTTACCTAGAAAAACATTTTAGATCAATTGAATTCTTGGCTCTGTTAGCTCAACTTGCAGATGTCCTAATGTAGTCAGATACTTGATGTAAATATTTAACATGAATGAAAGATCGATCTGGTTGCAATTTCATGCTACAAATGAAAAAAAAAGGAAAATCTGCCGACATTTTAGATGTCTAGCAAAGAGCTTTACTCAGCCAGGCTTTTTGGTCCTTGGCTAAGTAAAAAGCTAAAGGAATATCCTATAAGATGGGCAAAAGATCAAATATGATCTTTTGAAAGCTCCAGACACTGTTTTATATAGAGCTATCCAATCCCATTTTTAATTTGATCAATCAGCTGCTGCAGCCCCTCGACTATCCTTGGAAAATACCTTTACAGATCGCATATATCTTTCTAAGAAGTCTGTTTCTGATAGGGTTAAAGCTTCACAGTCAGCTTTTGGTAATCGGGTATATTCAAGTCCATGGAACTTATAACAAATCGCCTCACACCATTCAGCAATAGCAGCCGAACCCCTTACATAGGGTGAGGCTTGAGCAAAACCATAAACAAAGCGTCCTACCCTCTCTTTAAGAGTATTGATAAAATCTGGAGTTTCTGTCTGATCTAATGTTACGATTGCAAGAAACAACGGATCAACCACTGTATCCATAATCTCTTTGCTCTCGCATATATTCGAGTGCTGAAGATAAACAACTGGCAACTCATTTCTTTGCTCAGGAACTGTCATCCAAAAAATCGATTTATTTGATGGATCCTCCAACTCTAGCCTTGCAAGGTGTCTCTGGGATTGTTTAGGGCCAAGATCCGGATAAGTGTCCGGTCTCCCTGTTTGTTTCATAATAAAGGCATTACTCTTCGCCGGCCCTTCGAATCGGGACTTTTGATTTACTGCGATTTGCTCTAACATAACCCGTGTATTTAGCTTTTCATGCGTCCGAGGAAAAAGTTTCATATCATCCAAAAGCTGTGCTCTTGCCTCTTTCGTTCCTAGCTCCGGGGGTTGACCTAATGCCACATTTTCGTACCTTTTACGATCCAAGGTTTGCTTTCCGGTTGAGACTGCTCGTTCTTCCTGTGCCCATAGCTCTTTTAGGGGGCCTAAGAAATTTTGATCTCGCAGCTGTTCTGGGCTCCATGCTTGATGGTGAACACCCTTTAGAGTTCCCCCTTTTCTCTCTGCCTGTTGAGCCTTGTTAAAAAGTTCTGCGATATAATCGTTATATGCAGCATGCTCTATATCAAGAGGTGTCATGAATGTGGCGTAAAGTCCGCCTGCCTTGGTTCGCCACTGTCCGAACTCGAGAGCGTGAGTGTCTTGGTTTGCTTGGGCAATCTGACGTCTTTCTTGTGCTAAAATTGGTAAAAGGGTGCTTTGGAAATACCGGTTTGCAGAGGAGATTGATGGATGTTGATGGATAAATGACTTTAATTTTTCGGCCTCTGCGTTAAAGAGCTCTTCGCTTTGTAAGCGAAAGATGACACTTTTTTTTGCCTTGATTAGAAGTTTTGTGAGTTCAGGAACACATTGTTTTTCCAAATCGCTGCCTGCTATCCATTCATCTATCGTTTTGTAGACAAAGGGGCGCATGAGATCAGCAACTTTTGAGTGGCGCTCCCCACCTTTAACGGTGGCACCAGGAACTAAATTGCCGGCTATGTCTAACACTCTTTGAATGAATCTGCCTCTGATAACCTCTTCCGGAAACATTGGCTTAACTTCAGATGGAAGTTGTTTTACGATCTGTTGTACCAGAGGTTCTACAAAACCTTTTACAACATCATCGATGGTATCTTGGGAAAGTTTTACATCTTGCCAAGACACAGTTTTTTTCAATCCGAACGCCTTTTCAGCTACCTGTTGAGTTTGAAAGGCCGCTTGGCCACTTCCTGGTGTAACCTGCCCGCAGAGTAATTTGTGTCCTCCTTTCTTCCAATCACTTTCTTGACATTGTCTACTGCAATACCAAGCGCTCTTACATCTTGAACAGGATTTTAGAGTCTCTTTGTTTGGATTTGGACATACCTTACAACACTTTACTGATGGAATAGAGCTAATGCTACTCATAGTACCTCTCTTTATAAAAAATATGAATTTATTTTATCATTTCATGTTATTTTAATTAAATTGATATTAATATTTTAATTTAATTCAAAATCGTTTTATTCTCTTGGATGTGTTGGGGATGATCTGACTTATTTATTAGAGCCTCGATCGAAGACGATTAACAGATTTTTCAATTAGATCTTACTGCGTTAAGGTGGGGATTAAAGATTGTATCGATTCGGATTCTGCTGAAGTTCTTGATGATAACACTCCTTTCTTGTTAATAGAGTAAAAGACACAGTTATTGAAAAAGAGGTGGTCATGTTTATTCCTTTTTTAGAGCATAGAGATTCATATAGTCGATCGGTTTTTTCTCTCGAAGAGGTGAAAAAAACGTTTTTTTTCTATTGCCAATTTCCTCAATCAACGATTCAGGCATTAAATTTATCAGGAAGAGTTTCTGATATGAAGCAAATCCAAATAGATTCTGCTTCATTATCGCTCGAAACAAGGGCTTACTTAACCCACAATCTAGCTATTAGAAGGTTCGGTTAGATCTGATTGCGATTAAGCTTTATTCGAGCAGATCTTCTCTTTGCTATTAAATTTTTCTTGTGTAGGATTGTTTTTTTATTTGTAAGGGAAGGTAGTTGTATATGGATGTCGTTTTGTTATCTAGGATTCAATATGCTTTAACAAGCATGTTTCACTATATCTACCCTCCTTTAAGCATAGGCCTGGGTTTGATGCTGGTGATTATTGAGGGGATGTATGTTCGAACAAAAAATCCCCATTATAAGATGATTGCAAAATTTTGGGTGAAAGTTTTCGGGTTAACGTTTGCCCTAGGTGTTGCTACCGGTCTTGTTCAGCTTTTTGGATTCGGTACTAATTGGTCCCGTTACTCCCGCTTTATCGGTGATGTATTCGGTAGTGCTTTAGGAGCCGAAGGGGTATTTGCTTTTTTCTTGGAAGCTGGTTTTTTAGGAGTTATGATGTTTGGCTGGGACAGAGTTTCTGTTCGATTCCATTATCTTTCCACAATTTTAGTGTCTTTAGGTTCCCATTTCAGTGCTGTTTGGATTGTCGTTGCCAATTCTTGGATGCAAACACCTGCTGGTTTTAAAATCATATCTGATGGAGTGGAAACCAAGGCGGTAGTGACCGATTTATGGCAGATGATATTCAATCCATCGTCTGTTGATAGACTCGTGCATGTAATTTTAGGTTGTTGGCTAGCAGGTATTTTTCTTGTAATTAGTGTGAGTGCTTATTATTTTTTAAAAGGCAAGCACCTTCCGTTTGCTAAAACAGGAATCAAATTTGGTCTTATTTCATCTTCAATTGTTTTAGTCCTCCAGTTGATCTCTGCTGATAGTACAGCAGAAGGCGTGGCTAAACATCAACCGGCTAAGCTCGCTGCTATGGAAGGTGTTTATAAAACAGAGCCCTACACTCCTTTGTATGCTTTTGGCTGGGTAGATGCAGATGCTCAAGAAGTACACGGTTTAAAAATCCCAGGGCTTTTAAGTTTTTTAACATACAAGGATGCAAGCAAGCCCGTTCCTGGATTAGATACTATTCCTAGAGATGAATGGCCAAATGTACCACTGGTTTTTCAGGCTTATCATATGATGATTGCCATGTGGGGCAGTATGGTATTTGCAACGGCGTTAGGCTTATATGTTTTTTATAAGGGTAAAATAGATAAAGCTAAATGGATCTTGCGCCTGCTTGTTCTTTCAGTCATCTTCCCGCAGCTAGCGAATCAATGCGGCTGGGTGACAGCAGAAGCTGGCCGTCAGCCATGGCTTGTATATAAGCTATTACGAACCTCTGAGGGGATATCTGCCAATATTAAAGCCTCTCAGGTGGCAGGATCGATTACTATGTTTGTTGTAATATATATTCTTTTATTTTGTTTATTCACCTTTCTATTAGATCGTAAAATCAAACACGGACCAAGTGACGATTCCGATTCATCTGGTTCAGACGTATATACCAATCCCTTCAAGGAATAGTCTATGAATGAAAGTTATTTAATGATTCTGTGGTATGCAGTTATTGGCTTCAGCGTAATTGCCTATACCGTTCTCGATGGGTTTGATCTAGGTGTAGGTATTCTCAATTTTTTTACGAAAAAGGATGAGGAACGTCGAATCTTTCTGAACTCTATCGGACCTGTATGGGATGGCAATGAGGTTTGGCTTGTGATTATAGGAGGGACTATGCTCTCCGGATTTCCTCCAGTGTACGCCGCTTTATGCTCTGGTTTTTATAATTTTGTTATGGCCTTGCTTGCAGCGCTTATCTTTAGAGCTGTAGCTATTGAATTTAGGAGTAAAGAACCAGGCCGGCTCTGGCGCTCTACCTGGGATTTTGTATTTTCTTTTGCAAGCTTAATTATCGCGTTTACAGTAGGTCTTATCCTAGGTAATCTAGTCGAAGGTCTGCCTATCGATGAACACATGGAGTTTGTGGGTACTGCCGCTTTATTTTTTAGGCCATATCCGATTTTAGTAGGGATTACAAGCATTGCCTTATTAACAATGCATGGCTCTATTTATCTTGTCATGAAGACAGAAGGGGCTTTGCATGATCGTTTGCGTGTATGGGCAAATCGGTCCATGATTTTTTTTGCTATCATGTATTTTTTGCTCACAGTGGCAACATTGATTTATATGCCTTTTATGACAGAGAGATTTAAAGATTTGCCATGGCTATTGTTTATCGCTCTGCTAGCTATGCTCTCCTTTGCTAACATCCCAAGGGAGTTTTCTAAAGGCAATGATGGTTTTGCGTTTCTCTCTTCTTGCAGCGTGATTGGTCTGCTGATTTTACTCTTTGGTATAGGGACTTTTCCCCATCTTATTCGTTCCTCTTTGCTCCCTGAGCATAGCCTGACCATTTTTAATACAAGCTCGTCGGCATTTACTCTTTCGGTCTTGCTCATTATTGTTGTAGTAGGGATCCCTTTAGTGCTCGCTTACGGGTTTTGCATTTACAGAGTATTTAGAGGAAAGGTGAAAATGGGACCTAATAGTTATTAGCGTTTTTTAACGAAATTAACGGATCGCCGTTACGTAATGGTTTCTTGAAAGTATTCTTTTCTAGGGACGCAAGTGGGATCCTTTAGGTCCCACTGCCTGCCTTATCTATCTCCGAAAGATATCCCCCTTTTTTATTCACCAGCTAAGTGTCTGAGTATCTCTGGATCGTTCTGTAAATCTGCAGAGGCAAACTGTAGCGCATTTGGATCTTGAGAAATAGCAATGATTACCACATCCCGATTAGCCCGAAGCTCTGTAGAGGCGTGTTGTAATAGAGATCCCCTTTGAGCTACAGCTAGGCATATAGCTTCCGGATCGCGCTTATAAGCATTAGGGACATATGGTAACACTAAAGGATTTGCATTAATAGCTGCTAAAAGAAAAGAGCGATCTTGCTTTAACTCTTGGGATGCAAACATGAGGGCTAAAGGATCTTTCTGCAGTGCGTGCAACATGAAATTTGCATCGCCTCTTAACCCCTCAGAGGCATACTCTAACGCTCCCCCATATATATCTAAATTCGCCAGCATTCTCTCTGGATCGTTACAGAGCTGATGGTTTGCAGGAAACAGATCCAAGGTCCACTGATTCTCCAAGGCTACTTGGCTAAATTTACATATAATATCATTAGCAAAATGTTCTGGATATGGCCCATGAGGCTGGCATTGATTTTTTAGGAAGCGGGATATTTTTATCAGTACCTGATTGTGGTCTAGTTCCGGATCGTTTGAGTACATATTGACAACACCCTCTATCCATTCATTCATTTTTGGGTTTTTTTGCTCGGCTTTTAGACGCAGCAGATAGCTACTACAAATATCGAATGGATCCCTGACAGGTTCTAACGGAGCTGCTGCTACAGCAGCAGGACCGAGATTAGCAGGTGTGCCTATAACCCGAGGAAGGGGTGCAAGTGTAACGCGAGCAGGGGGAAGAGACGCTGTTAAGGCTGGTTTTCTCCAATGATAAAAGATCCCCAAGCCTACGCCTGCTGCGACTAGTGCCACAGCACCATATAATGCTTTGAAGCGGGAAGATTTACCAGATCCAATGACTTGTGATGAGAAATTAGAGATCGGCTTAAATACAGAACTTATGTTGAATGGCATTGCAAATTCCCTTTTTTAGTAATTAAATTTTATTTATCTTTAATTATAATATTTAATTGTTAATTTCTTATTAAGAGTTTTTGAATAATTAAATTTTTATTTAAAATAGTTGAAGCTCTCGATTTTTGTAAAATCGAGTTGAATACTCTCTTGGAAGGTTGTTTAA
>CAMCLJ010000056.1 GCA_945875745.1 Chlamydia trachomatis | reverse complement strand
TTTTCCATTTAGCAGGAACTAAGCTAATTCTATATACAGAAGAAAATTCTTTTTCTAAATGCCCGGCTGCTAATTCAGACGCCTTTAAATCACCGAGACCATCGCTCATGACATAAGTAAAAATCACGATTTTTTTGTTTTGGTAGCGGATGTCTTTGGAGTAAACACTCAAAAAAGCTTTCCAATACAGGTGTCGTTTAAGAGATTCAAAAGAAGAAAACACAGGCTTAATCACCTCAGATGGTTGTCCAAGACAATCTATACACCTTGGCAAAGTCTGATAAAAACCAGGTTTGATAAACAAAGGACCACTGACGTCTTCTAGACCAGATTGTTCATATTCTTGTTTAAGGAGCTCTTCAAAAGCCGAAGCGTTAAGATAAGCCCAATATTTTTTTGAGATATCCTCTATTGCAAAACCCTCAGAGGATGGCAAGCTTGTTTCAATTGCGCCATCAGGATCAATGCTTCTATTGATAAAAGAAGCCAATTCTTGTTCAAATAGATTCATTTGCCACCTAAATACCCCTTTAATATTATCTGTAATATAGATTTGGCAGATGAGTCAACCAAGAAAGGGCTCTATCATCGATTGACCGGGGACTAAAGCGGGTAACTGTTACTAAGACCATAGAGGAGCACAGTGTTTTCTTAAAAACGTAGAGATCTTATCGAACTTTCCCTATACTAAAACTTCGAAAAAATCACAATATTACTGAAATTTTTTATACACTGAATATATCTACCCTATGGACACTCCAAATACAGCTCTCGCTCAAGAAATCGCTAAAAGACGCACCTTTGCGATTATCAGCCACCCTGATGCAGGGAAAACCACCCTTACAGAAAAACTACTTCTTTATTCTGGAATGATTCACACAGCTGGGATGGTGCGAGGAAGAAAGGGTAGAAAAATGGCAGCGTCTGATTGGATGACCATGGAGCAAGAACGTGGGATTTCCATTACAGCCTCTGCCATGCAATTTATCTACAAAGATGTCGTAATCAATATTTTAGATACACCTGGCCACGAAGATTTTTCTGAAGATACGTACCGGACAATCACAGCCGCCGACTGTGCTATTATGGTTATCGACGCTGGAAAAGGGGTGGAAAAACAAACAAGAAAGCTGTTTGAAGTTTGTAGACTACGAAAAATTCCGATTCTAACATTTGTTAATAAAATGGATATGCCCGGTAGAGATCCCCTGGATCTTATGAATGAACTGGAGAATTTACTCAAGATCCAATGTTGTGCATATAACTGGCCTATTGGATTGGGCAAAGAATTTTGTGGCGTATATGATCGGATACAAAAACAGTGTCTGTTATTTACAAAGACAGCCACCGGAGGTGCTCAGCGGGCTCTGATAGAAAGAACTTCTTTAGACACCCCCCATCTGCTAGAAAAGATGCGCAAAGAAGACCTAGATCTTTTAAAAGAAGAACTGTCCCTACTTGACGCGGCTGGTAACGAATTTAGTATCCAAAGTTTTTTATCTGGCAAAACAACCCCCGTGTTTTTCGCTTCAGCCCTTACCAACTTTGGTATAGAACCTTTTTTTGATGCCTTTATTAACCTGGCCCCCTCCCCTCACATAAGAATTGCAGATGGACCTGAAAACACAGAAATACAGATAGATCCTGTAACCACACCCTTTAGTGCTTACGTTTTTAAAATTCAATCCAACATGAATAAAAAACATCGGGATAGCATGGCATTTATGAGGGTATGTTCTGGGAAATTTGAAAAAGATCTGGTGGTAAAACATCACAGGTTAGGTAAAGAAATTCGTTTATCACGCCCCCATAGCATGTTTTCAGGGGAAAGAACCACCCTAGATATTGCCTATGCAGGAGATGTTATTGGGGTTATTAATCCCGGTGTATTTCATATAGGTGATTCGATTTCATTAACAGGTGGGTTTAACTTTAAACCGTTACCCCAGTTTCAGCCTGAAATTTTTGCCAAGGTCACAGTGAAAGATGTAGGTAAAAGAAAATCTTTTGATAAAGGGGTTCGACAACTCTCCCAAGAGGGAGCAATACAGCTACTTTATCCCTATGAATATACAGGCGATGTGTTGTTCGCAGCGGTTGGACAGCTACAATTCGAAGTACTGCAATATAGACTGAAAGATGAATATGGAGTGGATACATTAATCAGTCCCCTACCTTATCAATGTAGTGCTTGGATTGTTGGAGATATGAAGACCTTTCAAAAATCTTCACAGTGTATTCTAGTTAAAGACATCCATGATCAACCCATGGCCTTATTCGGTTCAAATTGGGAAAAAGATTATGCGATGAAAAAAAATCCAGATCATCAATTTTTAGATTTAGACGCCCTTCAGGATCAATAATCGAATAGAGGTAAATAGGGTTATGGACACGCAATATAAAAAGGATTTTATAAAAGCCGGACAAATTGCCAAAGAAGTAAGAGCTTTTGGCAAAGGACTACTTATTCCGGGGGCCAGTTATAATGAGGTGATCCGCCAAATTCGAGATAAAATCCACGAGCTAGGAGCCGTTCCAGCTTTTCCTCCACAAATTGCCCCTAACTTTATTGGCGCCCATTATTTACCAGAGCCTGGTGAAGATATGCTATTTTCTAACCAGCTTCTTAAACTCGATGTGGGGATCTGCGTCAATGGAGCGATTGGAGACTGCGCAGGGACTGTAGATCTTTCAGGAAAATATAAACATTTGATCAATGCAGCAGAAGCTGCTCTTGCATCAGCTGAAAGCATGGTCAAAGTCGGGGTGACCGTAAGTGAAATCGGTGCTGCTATCGAAGAGACTATCACCTCATTTGGGCTCCAGCCGATTAGGAATCTAACCGGACATGGTCTAGGTAAATTTCAAGTCCATACCTCTCCTCACTTTCCCAACTACAAAGACAATTCTAAATACATCTTAAAACCGGGCATGACTTTTGCTATAGAACCTTTTGCAACTGACGGAAGGGGCTTGATTTACGATGCTGGCACCCCAACAATTTTTTCTCTTAACAAGAGAAATAAACAATACACAGGGATTGTAGGGGATGTATATGAAATAGCTAAAGACTTTGGGAGCCTACCCTTTTGCACCCATGACCTCATCACAGAAAAAACACCTGCAGAAGGGGTAAAAAAAGTCATCCACTTTTTAATAAAAGAAAAAGTGATTACTGGCTACGCTCCCCTGGTCGAAGAAACCAAGGGGTTCGTAGCACAAGCTGAAAACTCATTTCTCATCGATGAACATGGTGAAGTTTTCATTACAACACGTTAGAATTCGCTGATAATAACATCAAGTGTTTTTGTCTCTAGACTGCCCGCTTCTAAAAGGGTAATGCTTAGCAACTGGCTGTAGTCAGAAGATGGGATAAAAAGCACTTTATTGAAATGAGAATACTTCCCAATTACCTGGTCTTTTGCTGATTTTTCTCGAAAATCTATATCAAGTGCTTGATTTGCCTCGGAAGACTTTATCCCATCGACAATAGCACAAATCCCAAAAGGAACGAATAAAGGGGCTATGAAAATTGCAGCAGTACCATAACCTACTGCACGAGCAACAGTTGAGGTATGAACAAGGGGCGCCACCATTTCAGAGGAAGCAACAGGCAAATTGATCCTGTTTAAAGAAAAAACATAAGACTTATCTGAACTATTTTCAATGTATAGCTGAACCGGGTAATAGCCAGCCTTAAAGATATTCCGATCGAAGTATTGTTTTGATTCCTTTAGAGATAGTTTTTTAGCCACTACTAATAACTCTGATGAATCTTTTGGCTTAGATACGTCATATACACGAGATCCGATAGATTCTAAAGGCTGAGCTTTATAACTTGCACAACTTGTTAAAAAAGAAATTAAAATAAAAAAATAAACACATCTAAACTTCATAAACACCTGAAAAAAATAAGAATATAAATAAAACGATAAAAAAAGTAAACCGATTACAATGACGTGGAATTTTGAATCTTGAGCAGAGAAAGTGATTTTTTTATGGTATTATTTCTTTTTATCTCAGATATTCTAAAATCAACTAAAATACCGGATAGAGATGGAGGAGATATGCATTTTCAAGAAAAACTGCAGAATTACGCTAACTTATTAATTACACATGGCTTGAATATACAGCCTGGCCAGATTGTCAATATCTCAGGTGAGATCTACCATAGAGAATTTCTACAATTACTTACAGAAGCCGCCTATAAAAAAGGGGCTAAGCTGGTCAATGTAGATATTATAGATCCTCTTTTGATGAAAATACGGGGGCAATATTCCTCAGAAGATAGCTACCTCGAATACGTCCCCTCCTTTATTCCTTTAAAGTTCGAGAGCCTTGTAGAAGAAGCAGGAGCTGTCTTATCGCTGCGAGGTAGTGAGTTCCCTGATGCCCTGTCTGACTTGCCAGCAAAAAAAATCAATACCCTGCAAAATGCTCTGCGCAGCAGTCTAAAAACCTACTACATTGAGGGGATTGGTAAATCTAAGGTCCAGTGGACGGTAGCTGCTGCTGCTACACCCGGCTGGGCAAAAAAGGTCTTTCCCGAGCTACCAGAAAAAAAAGCACTTGATATGCTCTGGGATGCTATCTTTACCATCTGTCGATGTGATAAGCCCAATACTATAGAGCTTTGGAAAAAGCATAACGCAGAGCTAAAAAAAAGGGCAAAAAAGCTCACCAACATGAAAATTCACAAGCTGCAGTTTGTAGGACCTGAAACAGACCTAACCGTTACTCTATCTACTAAAGCGATCTTTAAAGGTGGGGGTGATAAAACCCCGAAAGGGATTGATTTTGAAGCGAATATCCCCACCGAAGAATGCTTTACAACCCCCGACTATCGAGGTACTGAAGGCAAAGTCTGTGTGACACGCCCTGTGATGGTGAATGGTCAAATGGTTAAGGGACTTAAAATACATTTCCACGATGGAAAGATTTCCTTCTTTTCCGCTGATGAAGGGGAAGATACTTTTTCTGCTTTTATCCAAAATGATCCAGGCGCCTGCCGCCTGGGTGAAGTAGCTTTAGTTGGAATTGATTCTCCTATTTTTCAAACGGGTCGAATTTTTGAAGAGATCTTATTTGATGAAAATGCCGCATGTCATATAGCAATTGGATTTGCTTATAGATTTTGTGTTGATGGTGGATCGGAGATGACCCCAGCGCAGTTGGAAGAAATTGGATGCAACGATAGCCGGGTCCACACTGATTTTATGATATCCTCAGAAAAAGTTGATGTGACCGCGCACACCTACAACGGAGAAACGATAGAGCTGATCAAAAGTGGCAAGTGGGCCATATCTCTATAAATGCTGGTTAAGCCCTCTATATTCCGGATAGAAAAAAGATTCTGAATTCATTTGGATATGATTTTCCCAAAGACCTAGGCATATGAGCAAAATCCCCTTTTAAAAAGGGATACTGGCGGATACAAGCTTAATAAACCATCTACCTTCCCTAGGCAAGGTACCGGGTAAAAAAGAAGTGGTATAAACAATTACGTTTTATACCACTTCTTAAGAATTTTTGAGATTATTTGATACACTGTTGTCTCTCATAATCATCGTAAGCCAGCCCAATCAGATGATCAGTCCAAACATCTGGATTTGCTACCTTATAAGATAAAGACTCAATTGTATTAGCTGTCTTTACTTCGCTTTTTGTTATACGATCTTCTATACGTACCCCTCCATTCACCGTCGCTCGATTCGCTTTCAGTTCCGAATGAACTAGGTAAGCTTCAGGATTTGAAACACTCCATTGATTGTAAAAATCCCCGATCAACCCCGCACCTTTATAAGGATCAGCTCCTCCTACCCGGCTATACGCTTTACGTAAATTAGGATTAAAAGGATACAACTGCGGATTTATCTTATGAAGGGGGCGGCTGTTCAACTCTGTCAGTCGAAGAGCGGCGCCTCCTGCCTCTGCAACGGGCCCTAACAAGTGCTTCTCTAAAGGAACCGTTAGGCATGTATGTTTTACTAACGCTGCTATTTTGGATGCACTATTTTTTCCCTTAATCGCTGCATTAACTAAACTCTCACCTGCTACGTCCGCTAACTGTCCGGTTTGTTGACCGGCTTTAATCATATTATCTAATCCCCTTACGACAGCATTCTGCCCTCTTCTTGTAGCAAGGCAACCTACTGCACCGAGTATACACGCGCTAGAGGTTGTTACAGCCTTCATCCGCTCTTTCTGTCTTGGGGTTAATTCAGTAGTTCGAATCCTTTCCACTTCTTTTTTAACATCGTTTACCCCTTGCTCTATCACAGGTCCTGCAGTTTCTAAAGCCTTATAGCCAGCAAGCATTCCTGTAGCACCAGCGACCAAGCTAAGAGCTGCACAACGCGCGGGTAAAGGCAGTCTTCCACACGCTTTTACCCCCTGTTGAAGGGTAGTCAAGGCTGTCAGAGCAGCAAATGGAGCACCTATAATACCTGCTATACCCTTGACTCTACCTTTATTTTGCTCGGCTAAACCATTCCATTTTTTTTCCAAGCCACTTACTTGCTCCTGCCCTGCTTTATAAAGACGATCGCCATTAATACTGGATCCTAATCTAAAGATACAACTCATATAAACCTCAAATTTAATTATAATTAATAATAGATTATAATATACAATATTAAACTAAAACTATAAAATAAATTATATTAATTATTAAAAATAAATTTTATTTTATTATAATTGATAAAATAATACTAAATAGTTTAAAACTAAGGTTAGTGACATATAATATTTTAAAGCCTATGCCAGTAAAAAAGACATCTTATGAAGTACACGCACATAGGGGTGCAAGAGACCTATTCCCAGAAAATACGATCCCAGCTTTTCAGGCAGCGTGGGAAGGGGGTGTTGATGTCATCGAACTCGATTTGCAGTTTACTCAAGATGGAGCAGTCGTTATCCATCATAACTTTGAAATCAATCCGAATGCTCCCTTGAATGACGGCCTACCCTTTAACCAATCCCCTCTGATTCATTCGGTTTATTTGAGTGATGTAAAGAAATTAGACTACGGGCTGCTGCAAGCCCCCAAATTTCCCGATCAAAAGGTAAAAAAAGGGATACAAATACCCACTCTTGATGAACTCATCGATGCGATTACCACGGCCGTACACCCCCAAGCAAAAAAGGTTCGGTTAAATATCGAATTAAAACGGGATTTAAGACAGCCCCATTTAAGCCTTACCCCTGATCAAATTGTTAATAAAACCCTTGAGGTAGTTAGAAGACGTCAGTTTTCTGATAGGGTCCAGTATACTTCATTTGATCCAGAAATCTTAATATTACTAAGAAAGCTGGAGCCCAAGGCTATGCTGGGCTGTCTTTTTGCAGAAGACACCCTTCAGTTTATTACTGAGCAATTTCATAAACCTGGGTTTGATTTTCTATTGATGTTTGCAAAAACACACCATATTAATATCTTATGCCCAGATCACACGATCTTGACCTCTACCAATCAAGTAAGAGTCATGCAAAGAGAAGGTTTTCAGGTCCTTGCATGGACTGTCAATGATGAACAAAGATGGCAAGAGTTGTATCAAATGGGTGTAAATGGGGTGATCACTGACTTGCCAAGTCAGATGGTATCATTCGTTAAAACCCGTCTTATCCAATAAAGAAATCTACCCACCTATACGGGAGAGTATCCCAAATACACCTACGATAATTAGATATAAAGCGACAATATAATTTAAAATTGTGGGGAAAATAAGAACAAGGATACCAGCTGCAATCGAAAGAACATAGTTGACCATAGGACTTACGGTAATCACAAAAACTCCTTTTTTTACGTATAAACTTACATTACGAATAAAAAGTTAATTGTAAAAACAAAAAAAGGATCTATCGCCTAACTAAAAGCAAAGCTCGTAGACCTCGATGAGGATAACCGATAGACAAAATAAAGAAAGAGCTAAAAGCAGGGTCTTCTGAGTAAGCCTCAAGGGGGCGTCTGCGGAACTTTTTTTATAGAGAACAAAAAAAAGAATCGGAATAAAACCGTTTAAAACAGCTTCACCAAAACCACCAGCAATACCCAAAGCTGTATCGAATACAGTTGGATCCCAAACAACACAAAAAATGGGAACAAAAAAGGTCATTAAGGTCAGTGTCATCCTATTCATCCATTTTTTATATCTGGAAAAAACCTCAGATAAAAAGTCAATCATGGATAGAGAAACACCTAATAAGGAAGTTGTTAGGGCAAAAAAAGCAAAACACTGTCCTGTTAAAAAAACACCATTTTTCCCGATGACTGCCTGCAGAGCCATCGTGACAGGAAGACCTTCCTTCAGAGTCTTTTGCAATACATCCCGAGGAATCGAACCGATAATTAGCCATTGCCATAGCAGAAACATCAACAACGCCAGAAGGGTGCCAAAGACTACCGCCATTCTTAGTAGCCCTCTATTGCGACCCACAGCACTAACAAGGGAAGGAATTATATTATGAAAACCAAAAGCGCTAAAAAGAACCGGGGTTGCGAGAAAAGATGCCGAGAGCTTTGTATAGCTAAGCCTATCTGGATCAACGCATGCCCCTCCCCAGATTAAAAGTAATCCATACGATCCGACCATAGCTAGAGTCAAAGCCGTATTGACTTTATGAATCCAGCTAAATCCTTTGATAAGCACAAGACCAAATACTAATCCGAAGCTGACAAGGCTTACAAAAAAAGAGCAAGAAAAAACAGAGCTGATCAGATGGGTTCCAGCTGCGAAATAAGCTGTGAGTAAGGCGTAATAAAGAAAGGCAAATAAAGCCCCCACCCATCTCTTACCAGGTTTACCTAAAAAATGCTGCGCTAGTGATAAAATATTGGACGCTCCAGGTGATTGCAAACAAACGTCGAGGAGCAGTAAGCCTGTGATAAGCATAAATCCCCAGACAGCTGCTGTAATGGCAATGGCTGGGAAAAAACCTGCTTGAGAGGTAATAAGTGGCATACCGAGCATTCCCGCACCAACAGTTGTACCAGCTACCATGAGTGTACAGCCGAGCAATTGAGAAAAGTTGACTTTACTCGAACTGAATACAGGTATCGTTGGCATAAAAAAGGGTCCTATAGATGTTTTTAAATAATCCGATTATAGCTGCGAAAAAAACAGTCGTCTATATTGATCAAAAATCCCCTATATACGCCTGAAAATCAAGGTATGAGTCTACCATTCAATTTAATTTGCAACAAGAATTATTCGGGCTCTGTAGAACCAAATTACCAATCTCTTATTTTTCAAATTTAGAATTGTTTAAATATTTTCTTACTTAAAAGGGCAGGATAAGATAAAAAGAGTTTAAGAAATAGTAACTGAAGACATTTCTAATGAGCCACATCTGTATTTTGGGTTAACACAACCGATCTCTAAATGCCTGGAGCAAGCGTAATTTAAGATGATAAAGGGTCTTTTCTAACCCTACACAATAGGCTTGTGGGTTTAGAAAATGCCTGGCTTCTAAAGGGATGGTTTCTAGTTCTTTAGCCGCTTTAGCACGAACCTGATCAAGTGTTGGAAACTCGTAGACCACCACCCCCTGCCGCATAATTGGGACAAGAAGATCTTTTTCTGTCCATTTCGGGTTCTTAACCTGCTGATTGCTCGGATTAAAAACATCGATAAATTCATTAGCTGACGGGCTTTGGTATAGATCATAAATGGAGTCAGCCACTGCGATATTATCAAGATAAAACCGTTTGACCTGTAAAAGGCCAGGATTCGTGACTTTAGCCCACTGCTCTGATACCTTGAGCTTATAATCCCATTTTTTTTCAGAATTTTGTATCGCCGATAATTTATAAACCCCATCTAAAGCAGGCTGTTCTTTTCCAGTGACTAAATTCGTGCCAACACCCCATATAGTAATCTTACATCCCTGCTGCTTTAAATCACGAATCACATATTCATCAAGTTCATTGCTCGCCATAATTTTTGCCTCTTGCAAGCCAGCCTGATCTAATAGATTCCGCACCTGTATACTTAATTTTGCTAAATCCCCAGAATCTAAACGGACACCGATCATCTGGTGTCCCGATTTTTTCATTTCTTGAGCCACTGCAATCGCGTTTTTTACACCTTCAATCGTGTTGTAGGTATCGATGAGAAATACACAGCTATCAGGTAATGCTTTGGCAAAAGAGGTAAATGCAGATCTCTCATCATCAAAAGCCATAATCCAGCTATGAGCATGAGTCCCTACAACCGGTATACCAAATAATTTGGCAGCAAGGGTATTGGATG
>CAMCLJ010000055.1 GCA_945875745.1 Chlamydia trachomatis | reverse complement strand
TGGCAAACAAGGATCTATCATCCCAATAACAGGAATAGAAAGTTCTTTGGATAGAGCAGAAAGAGCCACTGATGAGGCGGTATGGCATGCTATAATGATAAGCTTGACTTGTTGCTCGCTCAGAAATTGGGCACTTTCCAGAGTGTATCGTATAATAGTCTCACGGCTTTTATTACCATAAGGCAGTCTTGCTGCATCACCTAAATAGATGAGCTTTTCCATCGGCAAAAGCTTTCTTATTGCTTTCATAACGGTTAAACCGCCGAAGCCAGAATCAAAGATACCTATCGGAGCATTAGGCTGATTAATCTTGGCCATGAGGTATTTTAATTTCCTGACCGATCACAATTTTATTCGAAGACAAGTTGTTGATTTTTTTCAGTTCAACAACACTTGTTTTATAGATTCTAGCAATTTTTTCTAAGGTATCACCTGATTTAACAGTATACCCATCAGATGAAGGCTTTACTTTCACTGCATGGGCAATTGATTTTAAGGTGGTTTTCAATCCCCCTAATTCCTCAATAAGCTGAGCTTGCACGGCGATCTCAGCATCGATCTGTTTAAGCCTACTTTGATATTGAGTAAATGAATGACTCGTTTGATTGGCATGATCCTGTAACTGCCGGACCTCGACTGCAAGTTTATCATGCAAAGATGATATCTGGGAGAGCCGTTTTTCAATTCCTACAAGCCTTAGATCCGGAGAAGGGCTATTGGAGTTGACCGGACTTTTTGCTATCGTTTCATAAGATCGAACCTTTTCTTCTAAAAGCTGAATCTCTATCTGCGTATTATTTAACGTATGCTTCATATCTGATAACTCAATTCTCATCTCATCCATTGCAATTGAAGTATCATATTTACCTTTTTGCAGCATAGCCAAGTGAGATGTGCATGCTGATAAGCTTAAGCTAATAAGAACACAGACAGAGTATTTCATCATGATCAAGATTCCTTAGTTTTGCTGATAAATTCTAAATTCAGCACGTCGATTTTTTGCCCAAGCGGCTGCATTGCTAGACAGATCTGCCAGGTGCTCTTTCCCGTAAGATACTGTGTGTATCTGCTCGGGATTTACACCTTTTTGCACTAATAATGAGCGTATAGAATTGGCTCTTCTTGTGCCAAGAGCCAAGTTATACGCTTCAGGGCCCCTTTGATCGCAGTGGCCTGATACAAAAATGTATGTCTTGCGATGAGTTTTAAGATAGCTTGCAATTTTATTGATAGCTTCTAAATCCTGTGCTTTTTTAATTGTATGTTCATCTGTATCAAAATGAACAGTTTTAAAGATGGCAGCAAGGGATGATGCAGGGGCTTGGAAACCATCAATACTTGGCAGAAAACTACCTTCCTCACCAGGAGATTGTTTAGGCTGAGCTACTGCTAGATCATTAAATTGCTGTTTTAGATCTTCTTCTTGTAGAGGAATAAATTCCTCAGTAGCAGAAGAAATATTAACAGAATCAGCCTGTGCTATATGATCAGACTCGTTGTTGTTGCCCCATAATAAACGCTGACCAGCTCTTCTGTAGCTACCCATGCTTGTGGTATTATCATCCCAAGTATCACCGTTTTTCTTGCCACAGCCGGTAAACATCATAAATGCAGCAGATGTTAGACCAAGTAAAATTGTTGTTCTTTTCATAAATTCCTCATATCCTTAATTGTTTATCACCTAGGTCCCCAAGAGGGATAATGTTTTTTACCTGGGCCATTAGTGATCTTAATAGCGTCGGGTTGATTTAAATTAACTAAATACAGATCAGACGAATTAGAGTCAGTAGAGTTAAACACTATATGTAAATTATTAGCTGCCCAGCACGGGTTTTCTTTGTTCCCTGCCCCAGTCGTCAGCTGATATTCCTCTTTAGAAGTAAAGTCGTAAATCCATATCTGTCGTATACCCTCCGTTTTAGCACTATAAGCTAATTTAGTGCCATCAGGAGACCAACTTGGGCATGAATTTTCCCTGTTTTTTTTTGTAATCAGTTGTGGGATGGCCCGCTTTGCAGTTCTTTGAGAGGGAATAGTGTAAATCCTTGTCGATCCATCTTTATCAGATGCAAAAGCGATTTTAGTCCCATCAGGACTAAATGTCGGAGATGCTTGGGTAGATCGTGGAAAAGAAAATAGTTGGACCGGCGTTCCCATCCTTCCATTTTCTGCTTGAATAGGCTGTATAAACAAATCGGCCCGACCAGTGGCATCACAAATGAAAGCCATCGTATCCCGATTTTTAGATATAGCTGGCAGAAGCTGATTCCCCCTAAGATCAACAGCCTTCTGTCCCATACCACCATCTAACGAGGAAATAAAAATCTTAGGCTGCCCTGATTTATAAGAAACGTAGAGAAACATATCTTGTTGAAACGCTCCTCCCTTAGGAATCAGTACAGGAGTTACGCAATATGTTTTTTCATAAGTCACCTGTGCAACGTTGGCCCCATCCCAGTCACATTCCCAGATCTCGGCAACATTTTTAGAAGACCCATCCGATCCTTTATTTTGATAAGAGAACAGGATTCGGGAATTAGCAATCCCTTCTTGATTGAAAAAAGAGCGATAAATCAAATCAGAAAGCCTATGAAGCCTTCTTCTGTCTTCTGCAAGAGTACCCGTCAAGATAAGCTCTGGGAAAGTTTGAACAGATCCGGTAACTACATTAAATACATTCACTATTATTTTTTTTTCTTTTAAGCCTAGCTTAATGACATACGGGATGCCTGAGGATTTCCAATCTTGGTCGTTAAACGCAACTTTTGGATCCTTATGAATAAGAATCCGTTCTTTTTCTGGAGAGTGATTTACAACGCTTGTTTTTCCGTTATAATTAAAATCGTATTCAAAAACCTTTTCCAGCTCTTTTAAATAAGGAGCCTGTACAGATTGATCAGAGGCTTTGATATACGATGTATAAACGGGTGTTAAACTATTTGCAGTCGTTAACTGGACCCTAATTTCTTGCGGGCGACCAGCTCCATTAGCTATGGCTTGAGTCAAGCAGCACGCAAACAAACAAAGAAAAAATAATCTCATAGGCTTTACCTTTAAAACTAATTACAGAAGGTTAGTACAAATACCTGAGGCTTTTTTATTCGCAAATCCTGATCTGGAAAGCGAAGAGTGGGCAGCCTTTTCTCTAAGTACTTTTTATTTTTTTCACTTGCAGCTTCTAGCACAGAGCACTTCTCTACAGACCCATCGGGTCTCAAAACAATCTCTACTTTGACCTCTCCAAAATCTGGAAGCTGCAGATGCTGTTGGAGATGACCAATTAAGTACGCGCTATAATTATCAAACGCCTGATCGAAGTTTTGATCCGGGGCCAAATCATTCTTTACCAAAGGCAAAGATTTATTAATGGTTTTGGGAATACTTAAATCGAGAGGCGCAGATATCTTATCACGCTTATACTCAATTTTAGCAATCCTTTCTTCTAACTCATCTAATAGTTCTTGAGGAATCTCGGGATTTTTTGCGGCAGGCTCTTTTAATGTAGCAACAGGCTTTGTAGCTTTAGGAGGGGGGGGGTTTGCAGCTACTGCTCTTTCAGTTTGTAATTGCGCTTTCTTTGGCAAATCTCCTTTTGCAATAGGTGTCTCTTTAGCAGGGATGATAGCTTTATTAGACTCTGTTTTTTGTTTTTTAGGTTGCGAGGGCAAAGGCTTTGCTGCAGAGGCTGTTAAAGCTTTCTTTGCCTCTTGATGTTTTGTTTTGACAACAAGCGGCTTTTTTTTGATCGGAACAGATAAAGCTGGAGAAAAGATGATTATCATGAGAAAAACAAAGTGAACAAAAAAAACCGAGCATACAATCAAAGACTTGATCGGATCTTTTTTCATCCAAAGAGTGAGCCTATTATAATACCCAATAATCATACGCTCTTAACCTGGTTGTAAAATGACATCAAGCTCCTCAAATCCCGCAAGCTCAACAGCATTTTTAATAACCTGGTAAGTCCCAAACGAAGCTTTTTTATCCTGAAATAACTGAGGAGTTCTATTAGGGGCTTTGCTTCTGGCCGACTTTAAAAGCGCAAGAAGCGCATCTGGACGGACTTGGATAGCATTGAACCATATTGAATCATCTGATCGGACATGGATGGTAATGGGACTTGCTTCTTGCACACTTATTAACTGATTTTGTGCGCGAGCTGGCGCGTCTGCGAGTTTTACCTTGTCTATCTCAAGCATGGGAGCGATAATAATAAACATGATTAATACAACAAATACAACATCAATTAGTGGAGTTAAATTAGGACTTGCCTCATCGACTGAATCACTAAATGAATGAAATCGCTGTTTTCTACCCATATTACCTTTACTTATGAAATATCTACTTTTCGATACTGCATTTCAATTGTAGACATAAGAGTCTGGACAAAATCTTCCATATCTGAGGTAACCACTTTGATATTGTTTTTCAAGTAATTATAAGCTACTAAAGCAGGGATTGCGATCACAAGACCTAGAACTGTAGTTGAAAGAGCAGTCGATAGTCCTCCGATGATCACAGAATTAGAGCCTGCTGAGGCGCCACCTTGTAACTCTGAAAAAGTAACAAGGATTCCCCATACTGTCCCAAGAAGACCTAAAAAAGGAGCCAGTGTTACGCTGGTAGAAAGGATAAATAAATCTTTTTCCAAGAGCTTGATTTGATTAGAAATGGTGGCATATACTGCAGACTCTACTAGTTCTAGATCTGTCTTTGACAGATAGATAGCTTGATCGGTCTCCTTACCTAAACGCTCTATAAAAAACACCTTTTTATTAAGGATTTCCATTGTCTTATGTTTTAAGACACTGAAAATACTTGCGTACGGATGGGGTATAGTTACAATAGAGGCCTTAGGAAGAGACTGAAGCTCTAAATTCAGTAGATGGTCTGCATTCTTTTCGATAATCGTTTGAAAACGCAAAGACAACTCTTTGACTTTTTTTGCCTGCCAAATCTTAAAAATTAAAACGACCCAACAAATCAATGACACAAGAAGAAGGGATAGAATAATGAGCTTTCCGAATACATCGGATTCTGTATAGGCCAGAGTAAATGACTGCAAAGTAGCCAGTGATATATTAATCATAAATATGTATCTGAAGTGGATTTTGAAGTGTTTATAGGATAAGAGATACGCCAACAAGACCCTATTTGTCAAGCAATCAAGCAATATGGGATCTAGTTCAAAAAACCAGACCTCTTATAGAGAGATCATCTTTGCTAAAATGGACACCCTAAACTAGCACGGAAAACCACACACCTTACCTGAATTCTTCTAACATAGGCATGATGAGAAGAATTACAAATATTTGCTTTTTCAAACAAATGTTCTGTTCTGCTATTCAAATATGATGTTTTGTTAACGAGATGAAAAGATGTGATATATTTAGAGTAGAAATGAACGGAGTGGCTATCAGCAGCAAGATATCACATAAATCAATAATCTGGATTATCGCATTAGAAGCTATCCCACTGTTTAACTATCAGCTTACTTTCTTGGATTGCATCTTCTGAATTAAGAGAGCCGGCTATATTTTTAAACTCTTCTTGTCTCTGCTTGTTCGTGAGTCCTTCACATCCTAAAATTAAGTAAGACAGAAGCTGTGGTCTTTGATGGGCCTCACTAATCGATAGGGCCTGTAAGAACACTTCCCCGATCTCATTTTGTAAAGGGAAACTAAGTAGTGCGATAGCTGCATTTTCGTTTTCTTTAGTAAATGGCCGGTGGAGCAATACCTTGCTAAGGAACTCTTGAGCTCCAGGTCCTATCTGTCTTAGCGCATCGAGGACTGCTTCTTCTATAAGAAAGTCCACTTTTCCTATGACAGAAAATAAAGCAGGTATTGCTTTAGAATCCTTTAACAGACCCAGACACTTAGCAGCATACGCTGGAGCCATACCATAACCTGGGAAAAGGGGGTTGTAAAAGTCATCTTGAACAATCAGCTGAATAAGAGAGTCTACGGCCTCTTTTCCGTAGGAACCTACCTCTGTAATTTCTTGTTCTGCTTCCATGTCTTCAGTTAGAATTAAGTCTGCAAGAGCCTTTGCAAGACTATCTTCCTCTTGCGTGTATAGATCTCTGAGGCTCAAATATTTTTCTTTTGCCATCAGAATTTGTCTTTGCTCTTCTTCATCGAGTAATTCATCGGCAAGATTTACCTGACTTTTCTCCTCTATGTCTTTAAGGGCCCTAATTCTTTTTGGTTCAAAGTCTGTATACGATCCTTTTGCCTCCTCCTCATAATATGCGAGCATAATAGAGAAGTTGCCACTAAAATGAGCATCTCTATGCATAAGGATTTCATGATCTTGGCTGTCCATGACAGGAAAGGGATCTTGCGTATTCATAGGGCTTTGTCCTGTAGGATTTCTTGAATTTCTTGAGCATTGTAACTAGAGCGTACAAACGGGCCGCAGTACATATGCTTGATCCCAAGTTCATAACCAAATGTTTCGTAAGCTTTAAACTGCTCTGGGGTTATAAAAGATTTTACTAAAAGCTTTCGTTTATCAGCCTGTAGATAGTGGCCGATTGTAATAATATCACAGCCTGCTTCATGAAGGTCTGTAATCGTCTCTTGGACTTGAGTCTCTGTTTCTCCCAGACCCACCATAATACCAGACTTAACAAAACTACATTTTTTTGACTCTTTTACGTGTTTTAATACACTTAACGTCCGCTCATAAGTTGCCTTATGACGCACCCTTGGGGTCATTTCTCTAGTAGTTTCAATATTATGGTTAAAAATTTCGGGACGTTCATGCAAAACGATATCTAAAGAGTCAAAGTTTCCTGAAAAATCAGAAGTTAGCACTTCGATTGTTGTACCAGGAGCTTTAGCTCTGATAGCTCGGATGATCGCTGCTATATGAGAGGCTCCCCCATCAGGCAGATCATCTCTTGCAACCATTGTAATCACAACATGTTTAAGGCCCAGCTCTACAGCTGATAAAGCGATCCTATCAGGCTCATCAGCCTCTGGAGCTTTAGGAGCCTTGGAAAAATCGATATCACAAAAACCGCAGTTGCGGGTGCACTCCTTACCGAGAGCTAGGAAAGTGGCTGTTTTTTTGGCATAACACTCGAGTCTATTCGGACATTTTGCTTCTTCACAGACCGTGTTCAGTTTGAATTTCTCAAGCAAAGCCCCTGTTTTAGACAAAGAGCCTCCCGGAGGGAGCTTCCTATGTAACCAAGAAGGAAATCTTCCATTAGCTACAGGGCTGGTTCCGCAAGCAGCCTCAGGGTTTATGGGCAGAAGATTCAACCGATTTTTTTTTACATCCATAAAAGGATTGAAAAGCTCTGATTCCGATGACATAAGATAAGGGCCCTTTTGCTTATACTTTTTTCACTTTCGGTGGAAGGTGGATGGCTGAATCAGTTGTTAATAAAGCCGCTTCAAGCCAAGCCTCTGGCAATGTAGGATGTGCATGGATTGTTTCTGTAATACAATCCACTGTCAGTTCATTGGTGATAGCAAGAGCTATTTCAGCAATTAAAGACGCAGCATCATGACCGATCACTTGGGCTCCAAGAATTTGGCCAGTGTTTTTATTTGTAATGATTTGAGCAAAACCCTCTGTCTCCATTGAAGCTACCGATTTACCAAGGGCTTGGAACGGAAATTTTCCAACAACATAAGGCAGGTTTGCCTCCTGTGCTTGTTCAACAGTCATTCCTACCATAGAAATTTCCGGGGAGGTGAAAATAACTGCAGGCACCGCCTCATAATGCATCTTAGCTGTATGGCCCACTGCATTGCTAGCTGCTACAATCCCTTGATGTGATGCGACGTGAGCCAGCATGTACTTGCCAGTTACATCACCGATGGCATAAATCCCTACCACACTTGTTTCCATCTTGTCATTAACATCGATAACACCCCTAGGGCCTATACTAAGACCTGTTTTTTCAATACCCATACCCTCTGATACAATTTTACGGCCCACTGCCACCAGGGCTGCTTCACAAACGATAGGGTCTTTGCCTTTGAGTTTTATTCTAACACCTTCGGCAATACTGTCGATCCCTTCAACCATGACCCCTGTTTGGATATCTACACCCTTTTTAATAAATGAGCGTGTCATTACATCAGAAATCGTTTTACCTTGAGGAGCCAGAATCATCGGTAGAGCTTCAAGGACTGTTACCTTCACCCCAAGAGTTGCATAGAGGCTTGCAAATTCACATCCAATATACCCCCCTCCAATGATCGCTAGAGTTTTTGGAAGAATAGTCAGCTCTAGAATCGAGGTTGAATTGAAAATTTTTTGATGATCGCAAGGGAAAGCTGGAATATCTAAGGGCTGTGACCCTGAAGCGATAATGGCACTATCAAATGCAATCAAATGGTTAGAAGGACCTAAGACTTTTAAAGAATGAGCAGAGGTAAATTCAGCATGTCCTTGCAAAATAGTAATCCCATTGGATTTAACAAGACCCTCAAGACCCTTTCTCATTTTTTCAACAACACCGTCTTTTCTGTGTTTCATTTTTGCATAATCAAAAGAGACAGGCCCTGTCTGAATACCGAATTCTGCTGCATGCTTTACTGTATGCATGACGTCAGCATTAGCAATCAGTGTTTTGGTAGGAATACATCCTGTATTTAAACAAGTCCCGCCCATATGTTGTTTTTCAATCAGAACAACTTTTTTACCATATTGAGATGCTTTGATAGCAGCTACATAGCCGCCAGGACCTGCACCAATGACTGCAATATCGAACTTTTCTGTTTCCATAATTTAAAATCCTGAGTACTTATTTTTAGCTAAATTGTACTAAAACTATGGAAAAGTTGCTATTTTTTATATTGAAAAAGGGGTAGCCTCGAAATAAAATTTAATTTTATAGGGAAGGGGATGAAAGAGATACAAATCGATTATCAAGATCAATCTACTACTTTAGAATCTACAATTGTTTATAGAGAAAATCATATAGCTAGGAAACCTGTTATTTGCATTTTCCCCACCTGGAGTGGTAAAGATGATTTTACCAAAGATAAAGCTTATCAGATTGCTAAAATGGGATATGTTGCCTGTGTAGTTGATATGTACGGGAAGGGAAGGTCTGGCAACTCAAAAGAGGAATGCTCCTCTTTAATGAATCCTTTAATCGAGGACCGGCAGCTATTAAAGAGGCGAGCGATGGCAGGCTTTCTTTTTGCCCAATCCCTACCCTTTGTTAATCCAAATCAGATCGGAGCGATCGGCTTTTGTTTTGGGGGACTGTGCGCGCTTGACCTGGCAAGAAGCGGAGCTGATGTAAAGGCAGTAGCAAGCTTTCATGGACTCTTAAATCCCCCAAATAAGGGAACACACCCTATAAAATCCAAGATTTTAGCTTTACATGGTGACCAAGACCCAATGGTATCTGCAGCCGATCTACTCAATTTTAAACAAGAAATGGATAATTCCAAAGTAGACTGGCAGCTCCATGTGTTTGGAGGTGCTATGCACGCTTTCACCAATCCTCAGGCTAATGATCCTGAATTCGGGACAGTGTATCATCCACTATCTGATCAGCGCTCATGGGACTATATGCAACTGTTTTTCTCTGAGATTTTCAATATCTAGTGATTCATCACAGAGAAAATGATAGAAACTTTTGATCTTCTTATGAGACACTGACATTCTAGATAGAATGTACAAAAATCTAAGTCTGATTCTGGAGAAGTGTATGAAGCTTATCGATCGTCAAAAAATCTGTTCTAATTGTGATGGAAGAGTTCCGATTGAATCGGAGCAATGCATTTATTGCGGGGCTGGTTGCTCAACCCCACAAGAAGAGGTAGATGCAAGCCCAATTTCCGATTATCGCTCTATACAAGACAGCTTAACTTCCCCCTACCCCCCTCCATATTCTAAAGAGAGTTCTCAATATATGAAAAATGACAAAGAAAAAAACAAACCTAAACCCCTAACACGGGAATCCCCTGACAACCAGCTCCACGTTTCCCTCGGGAAATATAATTTATCTCAAGGCATGGCAAATGTCGATATAGATGAAAAACAACCTCAAAAGAGCAGCTTTAGCCCTTTGCTATTTCTTCTAATGGGTAGTAATCTATTAATTATAGGACTTTTACAGTTCTTTTTTTCAGAAAGAGGAATATTGCGACTAGAGTGGGATAGCACTTACTGGTTTATCTACTGCCTGATTGCTTCACCACTGATTTATCTTGGTTTAAAAAAATCCAAAGAAGACGGACAAGAGTCTTAAAAAAACTCAGATATTGGCTGCAGAC
>CAMCLJ010000054.1 GCA_945875745.1 Chlamydia trachomatis | reverse complement strand
TGCTTCTGACTTGTTAAAGGATGATGAAAATCTTGTCCTTGCAGCTGTAACACAAAATGGGCAAGCTTTGCGGTTTGCATCTAAAAAATTACGGGGAAACGAAGATATTGTAATTGCGGCGTGCAGGCAGTCGGGGATTTGTCTGCAGTATGCTAGTGAAGAGATCCGATCCACAAAAGAGGTAGTAAAAGTTGCTCTATGCCAGTCGGGGGAGGCTCTTGCATATGCATCTGAAGATTTGAGGGGTGATCGTGATTTGGTTCTCCTTGCAGTAAATCAAAATGGGTACGCTCTGCAACATGCTTCAGAAGCTTTACGAAAAGATCCAGAGGTTGTTCAGTTGGCTATGAACCAATCTCAATATGCATATATGCATGCACTGTGTGATATATCTTTGCAAAAGGGGCGTGCTGCATTAGAAAATAAAGAGAGGCAGGTGGGTGGCACTAGCGCGTCTCTACACGGATCTTCAAAAGAGGAAAAACAAGAGATCGGGGTAAGTCCAACTAGCTTACCTATAAAGGAATCCTCTGTAAAGGCACAAGATCCGATTGTAGCCAATAACCCCTCGTTTTCTACAGATCCTTTAAAGGAGCGAAGCTGGCTTCAAAAAGCGTCTGCGGTAGCTGTTGTGGGATTAGGTCTTTTTACCGCTTATAAGATCCTTGCCTCAAGGCGCTCGTAACTAATACAGGGTGGGGAGACACAGATTGTCTATCAATAGAGGGATTCTAAAAACAATTTAAAAAGTTGCTAATATAAGGAATGTATTTATGTCAATTGCCACCCCCCGTTTATCGGAGAGATCCTCTCTATTGTTTTCATTTCCTGCAATAGATGCAGAAGAAAGATCCAATATACCCGTGATGATTTCCTCAAATGACGAGACTCCAGCTTTTGCCAATACGACTTGTATGGCTCGGTCAAGAAATATAGCCGCTGCTGCTTGTAACCATTGCGGTTCTGTTTTTGAAAGAGTCGCTAGCGCACTTTCATCTGCTCGGACTACTTTCTTAAATTGCATTCCTCATCTACCCGGTCATCGTTCGTTAATTATGATAGAACCTCAGGGGCCGCTTAACGCTGAAATGCGAGAAAATAGAATTAGGCAGGGAGATAAGCGAATTGCAGATAAATTGGACCGGGAATTCACATTCGCTCAAGTTCAACAAGCTCAAGAGGAGAATAAGCGTTTTAAATATCTGAGTGCGCCAAAAGATTTTAAACAACGTTATGGATTAGAATTAATTGCTCAATCAAAAACAATTTGTGATTACGAAGTTGGCGTTTGCCATTGCATAGGCCGCAGACCAACGATGGAAGATGAGCACCTGGCAACTTCCTTTGCATTACATATTGGTGGTAGAGTTTACCCAGTTAAGTTATTTGGCATTTTTGATGGTCATGGTGGTAGAGCAGCATCTGTGTATGTGAAAAAAAATTTGGAAAGCAAATTGAATGAAATGCTTATGAGATTTTGTTCTAATGAATTAACTGATGAAGGTATTTGGAATGCTTTGAAACAGACCTTTGTTGGATTGAACATAGATTTGCCCGATCATACATCAGGAACGACTGCTACTGTGGTGATGGTCTTAGGTGATAAGCTATGGACTGCAAACGTCGGTGATTCAAGAAGCATTTTAGACAACGGGATTCAGTTGAGTGAAGATGCAAAACCAGATGATGATCGGTATAAGAGAGGAATTGAGAATCGCGGGGGTACCGTCGAGAACCGCCTGGGAGTCCCAAGAGTTAATGGGTATCTGGCTGTAGCGCGAGCTGTGGGAGACCATCGTATAGGTGCTGCTATCAGCGCAAGACCTAAAATTACTGCCTATCCGCTATCATTGATTAATGAGGGGAGTCATTTGATCTTAGCATGTGACGGAGTTTACGATGTATCTAGCACAAGACAAGTAGCTAGAGCTGTCTCTGATCACAATAAACAAACAGCTGTTGAATTAGCTAGAAATATTGTTTATTCCTCCTATCAAGCAAGGTCTCAAGATAACTTGTCTGTATTAGTTGTGAAACTTTCTTATCCAGAAGCTTGTGTAAAAGAAGGCATAGATAAAAAGACAGAATAAGACACCGTAAAAAAATTGTTTTAAGGTTTTGTGAGATGATAAAAATAAATTTTAATTTATTATTTTGAATAAACGTTGTTTTTTTGCAAATATTTTAACTATTTAAAATTTAAAATCTATTATTAATAATTCATTATTTATTTTTTGTTACAACCCTGTTATTAAAACAATAACAGGGTTCTGCATGTTTGCTAGTATACATATCAATACTTCAGCCAGCAATCAAATCTCTTTGGCATCGAGTTGGACAGGTAGTCGTTTGCTTTATTCTCATGATGAAGAAGACCCTTCAAGGTGTGGAAGTGGGATCACCAGATTTTTTGATCCCTTAGCTTCTTCTAATACCCCTCTTGATTCTTTAAGCAGAGTGGCTCAATCAATTACCATATTGGTTGTCAGTGTGTTTCATACCCTAGGACATTGTTTAGCAGCTCCTCTCAGCTCTCATGCAACAGGGTATTTACGTCATGCAGCTTTTGGGCTATATCATTTTGTTAACGCAACTGTGGATACAATAGGTTACCTCGTTGTATTTCCGATTCAGTTAGTAGCTGCTGGTTTTTCTGGAATTCGTCATCTGCTTTCACCTCATCAGTCTAATGGATTACCTTTAGGAAATCAGTCAGGAGAAATAGTCCAGGCTAATGGTGGTTTACTTTCCACTCATCAAGGTGCAGGACAGTTAAAGCTGGCAGCAGGGCCGGTAAGCGTATTAGAAAGGGTGGGAGGATATAGCTGCCCTATTACTCTATCTTCGAACCTGGAGGGTTTTCAGCAGATAGAGGTCGTGGCAGCAGTAAATCGTCAATTTTGGAATAACAGAGTTGTTATAGTATTAGGATTAGGTCCACGAGCTGAGTCTAATTCTTTACAGCATCATATTGAGTTGATTTGTGTTGAGATATCTCGAGATGGTCAATCTTTGAGGGTTGCATCTGAAAAAATCTATCTAAAACAAGATATAGTACGGCGTGCCCTACGGCAGGTAGGAGTCAGTCTTAATGATCAATCCAGAGATTTACAGGATCGTGAATGGGTTGTTTTTATGCTCACAGTTGAAGATGAAACTTCCCTTCAATCCTCTTTTGGAGCATCCGGTGGTAACAGAGCGATTGTACAAAATGATGATCTATCAGGTAACGCGCAGAGATTGGGACAGGGTGGGGATTTGTGGTGGTCAGCTATAACCGGATTATTAGGTTTCAGTATGTTGAGGAATTTTCATTTATCTTTTGAGAACAACTCGGTGATATTAAAAGGACAACAACATCGAGATTTAGTTCCTGCAGGTATCCCCAGATTATTAGGTCCGAATTCATCTACACCGGCAGCTTCAATCTCTCAGAATCACTCTAGTTCATTAATACAGCAGAATAATGTGCAAAGAGCTGCCATAGCAGCTTTTTTTGGGGCATGTCTTTTTAGTGTTTATAAGATTTTAAGTAGCAGACGCTCTTAAATAGCGAAGCTTAAGAGCCGTACCAGATTGTGGTTGGCGTAAAATCATTTCCTTTTATTCTTGTAAGCTTGCTCGTTTTTCTATTTCTCGCAGAAACTCTTGACATGCCAGCGTCTCACGTAACGGGTCGAGCCATTCATCTTCAACGATCTCCTCTAAGGCAGGTAGAGCGTCAAAATCACCGGCCTTGGTTAAAAAATAGATCCCTTCTTCATACCTACCTGTTAAAGAGCATAAACAAGCTAGCTGATAGTAGGCTATCACACTACCTAGCTTCGCTGATTGGGTCAGCTTTACTTCTGCATCTAGCAGGCATATCTGCTCTTCGGTAGGATCAGAGGTAGATTGAGAGATATTCATCAATGTGATACCAACGTCCAATAAAATACTGTCGTTGTCTTCGTCTTCTTTAGCGGCCAGTTTAAAATAATGTAATGCTTTATAAAAGTTATCAATTTCTAAAGAAAGCTCACCTAGATGAGAAAATGACAGACCCATTTGATAATACACCCCTTTTAAATTAGGGTTGATCATCAAGATATGGCCAAGTAGTTCTATCGCTTTGGTGTAATACCCAGTTTCTTCATGGTAATCTCCGTATAAATCAAGGGTCTTAGCATAATGAAGTAACCAATCAGGATGAAGATAGACAGCATTTTTTTGAAGCAGTAATGTTTTCTCAAAATGGTCAATAGCAAGCAAGAGGTGTTCGGGATTTTGAGATAGTTCTCCGAGTTTAGAAAGAGATAGGGCCAGATCAATATGGTAATAGGTGTTGTAAGGCGATAGAGCTTGCGCCTTACGTAAAAACCAAACCCCTTTTTCAATAATATATTCATTTTCTTCTAGGATACCCGCCTGATAGTAGCTCATACCGATTGCGTGCCAGCTGGGATGCAACGTGCGATTTTGTGATAAAGCCTCTTGAAATTTTTCAATCGCCTGGTAGTGGTAGTCTACATCATTATAATACCTACCAAAACTATTTAAACACTGACCGTAATGATAGAAGATTGCTGGATGATCAGCATCTATATCTAGCATTTCATTGAACTTATTCTCCCCTTCAAGCAGAAGATCTAGCCTCTCTCCATATTGTCCCATAAGAGCTAAAGCCTCACCCCATAGAGCCAGTGCACGAGCAGATTGCGGGCTTAATAGATAAGCTTTTGAGGCCTTGTCAATACACGATTTCAGGTGGGTGATATTCTGTTTTCTTTTTCCACTTTCTAGTAATAGGTCTGCATACTCTAAGGCCAGATCAACATCATCTTTATTTGATTGGCTGGCTGCCTTAAACGAATCTATCGCTTGAGCCAAGTGATCTGGGTCATGGGTATGTTCATAAAGACGGCGCAGCCCCTGCGCTAGATGCTTCCATCCTAAAGAAAAGTCAGATGGGCTCCTGGAAAGGGCGTACTTGAAACATTGAATTGCTTTAACACCAAGACCTATATCATTAATGCAATAAGACAGCTGTAAACACGCAAAGCCATAGGCATCCCAAAATCCACTTGTAAAAGAGTCGATATATGAGACAGCCTTTTGAAAATGCTCAACTGCAATATGCCAATCAGAAGGTTCTTTAGAATACGTGGCCAGATGGTTTGATACTACAGCAAGATTGTGATGTAATTCTGAGAGGACGCTAGCCTCTTCTTTGGAGCTGAGGATTAGCGCCTTTTGTAGTTTGCTTGCCCCTTCTGTAAAATAATGTTTTTCTTTGAAGGTTTGACCCAAAAACAGAAGAGATTTGCCCCACATATGCCATGTGCAAAACTGATCGGGCTTAAAAAAGGTAGCCATTTTCCATTTTTTATTAGCCAGAAGAAGCGTTTTTTCCCGGCCCTTGATTTGTCCATATTCCCATAAAGCCAGCGCCTGTCTATGGGATAATCCAGCCTTATCTACGGCCTGTTTAAGGGCCTCATCGAAGCAATAGAGGGCTTTTTCCACCTCTGCTAAGGACAGGAGGGATTTGCCTTCTAAAAAAAGGTTTTCTGTTGTTATGGTGCTGTCAATAAACTCAAGGTTGAAATTTTTTTTTATCATCTCTTGTGAAGAATTTTCTAAAAAACTTTTGATCATTTTCGAGCTATCGGGAATTTGTTGATCCATGACTGCACTCAGCTTAAGGTTTCGTGAAAGCACCGGATTATAGGAAACGGCTCTTTTTCTCACAATCCTCAAGGTGGACTTAAAATAATTTCAAAATAGGAGAAGTTGTTTTACTATTTGAAAGAAAGCAGGTTAAAAAAATGTAAAAAATCTATTATTTTCTAATTCTTTTTTAGATAAAATATTTGATAGTTGTTAACCACTTATAGGGAAATGCTAGATGTTTCATTATCACACCCATATTTATCTTCATGATACTGATGCTACGGGAGTTATTTATTTCCCGAATCAATTAAGGCTCGCTTTAGAGGCTTTAGAAAATTTTTTAAGACCCAAGGCTTGGACTTTTAATACCCTCATTCAGGCAGGGTATCTGATGCCAGTAGTCCATGCAGAAGCCGATTATATGGCGCCATTGGAAATGCTTGATCAGATTGAAATTGCGATCTGGTTAGATAAGATAGGTACCTCCTCATTTACCCTTTGCTTTACATATTATAATCAAACTAAAAAGATCCTTGCAGGCAATGCCAAAATTACCCACGTCATCACCCGGCAAGATACGAAAAGATCTGCGCCCATCCCTGAGGAATTTAAAGCGATTCTCTTAAGTCTTGTGAAAGATACTTAATTAACATCTGTTGAAGAAGAGTCTATGAGATATTGTTTGAGCTTACTTCTTGAGACCTTGGTGTCTATCGCACAGAGATTGGGCAAAGGTCTGACTTGAATGGGCAGGCAAAATCTAGGGACCTTCCCCTCTAGTCTGTCTCTGATTTCTTCTAGGGTATATCGACTATCTTCTTGTTGCACAAAGGCCACCGGCCGCTGTCCAAACTCTTTATCCTGCCTGGGAATAATAAAAGATTGGATGATCCCAGGTAGACTATTTAGGTGGTGCTCGATCATTTCGGGATGGATATTTTCTCCGCCTGAGATAAACATATTGTCTTTTCTACCAATAACTAAAAGGTTTCCTTGGGGATTCAATGATCCTATATCTCCCGTTGCAAACCACCCATCTTTAAGGGGCAGGCTCATTTTATTTTCTTTTGCCCAATAGCCTTGAAAGAGGGTAGGTCCTTTGACATAAATCTGTCCATCTTGCTCTATTTTCATTTGCCTGTAGGGTAGAGCTAACCCGGCTGTCAGCTGTGAACCTGTGGGCTGATACTGATCCATCGTGATTTGTGAGCTCATCTCTGTCATTCCGTAAGTAAAAAAGATCTTAATGCCACGGGCTCTTGCTAGATGAAAGAGTTCTTCAGAAAGACTTGCTCCACCGATGAGGGCAGCTTCTAGCTGATCCAAAGTGGTAAGGGATGGCTCATGTAAGAGGCGGTAGAGTTGAGTAGGAACAAGAGAGACATGAGATACCTTGTAAAATCTAAGGCTTTCTAAGAGGGGTCTTTCTGAAAAGACTAAAGTGGCCCCTGCTAAAAAGCAGCGAAAAGCAATAGCTATACCACCGACATGGTAAAGAGGAAGAGACATAAGCCATCGGTGAGATCGGGATAGGCCAAGAGCTAGGTTTGATCCGAGCGCGCTGTAATAAAAATTCTCATAGCTATGGGCTACAACCTTGGGCTCTGCTGTACTTCCAGAAGATGCTAGTAGACTAAATAAAGGGGGGGTATCTACAAAGACTGTTGATCTATCTGTGATATTTTTTATAGAGCAGGTGTCGACATCCATATAAAAGACGGCCCCTATTTTATCTAAATAGTCTTGTTTTTGTCCCTGTGGCATTCTTGTACTAATCGGGCACGAGGTAGCTTCAAGTCTTGCTAAGGCAAACATGATACAGATTGTTTCTAGCTTATTTTTACCAAGAAATCCAACCCGATCACCTCTTTTTATACCTGCTTTTTCTAAGATCTGAGCTGTTTGGTAAATCTTTTCATCTATCTCTTTATATGTATAAATGATCTCATCGGTTATCACCGCTGCTATATCAGGCTCTTTATGTTTGATCAGATCGACCAGGCAGCCCCCTTTAAACATAAGCTAACTCTTTGAGAAGCTCTTTCTTTGGACTGATTGCAGAGAAATGGACCTGTCCATTTTCTATCCGATGCTTTTTTACTAATAGATCATCCATCATAAATTTCATCGTATCTAAACCTGCAGGATAGCCTTTTATATTAAAAAATTCGGCAAAGAGGGCGATTTGATATAGACCGATTCCCGTTTCAAAGCTACTGCTAAGAGAGATCATCCAATGATGTGCCTGTGCTTGTTTGCATAGGGTGTGCACTCTAGGGCCCACACCCATTAGCATAGGTTTTATGATCAGAGCTTTAAGATTTGAGATATTTTCTAAACAGAGCTCATTATCCTCTCTGAGTGATTCATCTAAGCCAATAGGAAATTCAAAGTTTACAAGGTCTACACCTGGTTCTTCAATATAATCGAAACAGGTGAAAGTGTAGGGTTGTAAAAAAGCATTAACCTCTTTTTGGCTCCAGGTTTTATTGATATCTAACCGAATTAATACACGGTCTTTAATACTCTTTACAATCAAGTGAGTCTGTTCGGTAGAAAGATCTCGGGTCTTTAATTTGATATGTTCTATCCTCTGCTGTAAAAGAATGGGTATTTGCTTTTGGATCTGTTCATAAGATCCAAGAAGCAGCCCTGATACAGGCAGAGATACAACCGGCGGGCCTTTTCTTACCAGAGCGTATAGCCCACTAAATAAGCCAGAGCTGACAGACGGTAGCAGAGTGTTATCTGCAAGGATCTTTTTTAATCCCTTGATAATAGGCTCAGTTTTTAAAATCGCAAGCTGGGCATAGAGTTGGGTCAGTGTTTCATTCTGTGTTTCTCTACTCCATTTTGGTAGGGGAGAGATTTCTGCCCAAGAAGAGGTTTTCTCTTTTGTAATAAAATGTACAATCCACCCCTGTCTGATCCCCATTTCTTGCGATAGGGGGATGTTAAATTCATAGATTGTAGCTTTTTCTATCATGTATAGAGCCAGCCAATACAAAAACAGAGAGTATAGAGGAAAAGAATAAATCCCGTCTTGCCTAAACACCGATTAAGTGCTTTGGCATCATCTGTATAAAGCAGTGTTTTTCCTGTTACAAAAGCAGGGATTAGGTAGACTAAAGAAATGAGTAAAAGAGGTTTGTCAGCTCCTAATATCAAGCTGATGATCGCAGGTATAGTAAGAAGGAGTATGTACTCTGTTTTGCCAAATACGATACCGAAACGTACAGTAAGGGTTCTCTTGCCAGACTTGTGATCTTCTTCGATATCCCGTATATTATTGACAGCTAGGATCGCAGTAGATAGAGCCCCTAGGGCAATCCCTGATATATTGCAGGCAAGGCTTATCGATCCTGTCTGTAGATAGTAGGTGGCAAGACAAGCAATCGGTCCGAAAAAGAAGAAAACAAAAAGGTCACCAAGGCCTTTATAAGCTAAAGGGACCGGACCTGCTGTATAGCCAACCGCTAATAAAAGAGAGACTGCAAGGAGCAGGCCTATGATAAGCCCCCCATGCCATAGAAGAATCAGGCCTGCGATCATCGTAATGAATAGGGTGGCCAGACACGCTTTTTTCATGGTCTGTATCGATACAAGCCCTGATTGAGTCACTCGGATAGGACCTTTTCTTGCTTGTGTATCGGCTCCTTTGAGAAAATCGATATAATCGTTACAAAAATTGGTGCTGATTTGAATACCAAGACCTGTGAGGACTGTAAAAAGGCAAATCAGCGGGCTAATAGAAGACAGAGATGCAGCCATCGTTGTTCCTATAGCAATAGGACATAAAACAGCCACCAGAGTCTTGGGTCTTGCAGCGAGCATCCATATTTTAAATGGGGTCATATACTTTTAAGGCCTTTTAGGAAATTGAGTGAAATCGGGGGCTCTCTTCTCTAAAAAAGCATGATGCCCTTCTTGTGCCTCTTCTGTCATATAGTACAGAAGAGTGGCGTTACCAGCAAGTTCCTGCAATCCTGTCTGACCATCACAGTCGGCATTGAGCGCCGATTTTAAACATCTAAGCGCCAGAGGAGAATGCATGAGCATTTTTTTGCACCATTCAATTGTTGTAGCTTCCAGCTCTTCATAAGGGACGACATGGTTAACAAGACCCATATCCAGCGCTTCTTGAGCGTTATATTGTTTGCATAAAAACCAAATCTCCCTGGCTTTTTTTTGTCCAACGATACGGGCTAGGTAGCCGGCACCAAAACCCCCATCAAAAGATCCGACTTTAGGGCCTACCTGCCCAAAGATTGCATTGTCAGCTGCGATCGTTAGATCACATACGATATGTAATACATGCCCTCCACCGATTGCATAGCCTGCGACCATGGCCACGACAGGTTTGGGGCAAGTACGAATTTGCCTTTGCAGATCTAACACATTGAGTCTGGGTATTCCTTGAGCATCTACGTAGCCGGCATGTTCACGAATCCTCTGATCCCCACCAGAGCAAAAGGCCTCTTTTCCATTGCCCGTTAAAATAATCACACCAATATTTTGATCTTGCCGCGCCTCATTGAGCGCATGGGAGATTTCATCGACCGTTTGAGGTCTAAACGCGTTTCTGACCTCGGGGCGGTTGATCGTAATTTTTCCAATTCCTTCTGCTTTATGATAGAAGATATCTTCATATTTGCCGGTTAACTGCCATTGAATCTCTTGAGAAGAGTTAGTTGTGATCATCGTCATGTTTATTAATTCCTTAAAAGAGATGTTTGATCTGTTAAATTACGTAGAGTCGCTTCATTTTTAGGGGGTCCTGTATTTCGATATCTTATTTTTTCGATGGTTTTCTGGCTAGGCTTTTGAATAAGACAAATGATCCATAAATCAATTGATCACTGGTATGTGCCCCCCCCCCCCTGGGATTTAGAAATAGCCGACAAATTT
>CAMCLJ010000053.1 GCA_945875745.1 Chlamydia trachomatis | reverse complement strand
ATTTATAGTGCGTTCTTCCTTTAATTCCTCAATGGCAACTCTCTTTTTAAAAGCTGCTGTTCTTGAGTTTCCGTTCATATGCTTAGGCCTTAAAATTTAGCACAGAACATAACTTTGAGACCTGTCTACTTTTTGGGGTCCATTATACTTTAAAAGTTGCCTATTAGGTAATCGGCATGAAATGCCCAGCGATAGGTCCATTTTTTCATTTTAATTTTTAGTTTCTCAACCAGTATCAGATTAGCTTTTTTTGGAGCCCTATACAAGTATGCCTCTATTGCGCTAGTATGGAAAGAAAAGGTAATTATGGTGTTGAAAATAAGGGTTCTTTCAGAGAGCACGATCAATCAGATTGCAGCCGGCGAGGTCATTGAAAGCCCTTCGTCTGTGGTAAAAGAATTATGTGAAAATGCTCTCGATGCGGGAGCGAAAAAAATCACTATAGAAGTAGAAGGTGGTGGCCTGCAGCTAATCCGTATTAGTGATGATGGCTGTGGTATGGATAAAGAAGATGCCATCCTTTCTTTAAAGAGGCACGCTACTTCAAAAATCCAAGAAGCAAAAGATCTATTCCGTATTCAGACTATGGGTTTTAGGGGTGAGGCACTTGCATCGATTACCTCTATTTCTCAATTAACATTAACTACCTCTACAGGGGGTGTAGGCTGCCAGCTTGAGGTTGAACCAGGAGCCGTTACAAGTATTTCTCCTTACCCAAGAAATCAAGGAACTACAATTGAGGTCCGGCATTTATTTTTTAATGTCCCTGCCCGAAAAAAGTTTCAGAAAAGTCCCGCTGCCTGCATTGCTGAGATCACAAGAGTCATCACATATTTAAGCCTTGCCTATCCAGATGTCGTTTTTGAGATCTATCATCACGATAGGCCTGTGTTTACTACAGAACCTCCATCTTCTGAGGATTTTTTCAATCAGCTGACATCGAGGATATATTCTGTCCTCGGCTCTTCTTTTTCAGCATCCCTTTTGCAAGTAGATGATACAGAAGGGCCTTTTGTTATCAAAGGTGTTGTAGGGACCCCTGATCAGACAAGGTATAATCGAACTGGGCAATATCTTTTTATCCATCAAAGATCGATTGTATCTTCCTCAGTCTCTTTTGCTATACGAGACGCATTTGGCACAAGGATCTCGATTGATCGGCATCCAATCTATGTTTTGCATATAGAGATGCCTTTGGAGCTGCTTGATGTCAATGTCCATCCACAAAAAAAGGAGGTCCGTTTTAGTCAAGAATCCCTCCTTAAAAATGCTGTTATGAAGGTAATACAAAGAGCTTTGAACCGCTCTGCTATTGCTATTTCAGATCATCAAATGCCTGTATTCGATGATTTTGATGTAAGTGAGCTGAGCTCTTCTGCCAGTGCGATGAATCCATCTTCATTTCAAAAGGTATTCTTTGAATCCAAAAGAAATGTAGAAACAGAAACTATAGAGTCTGTATTGCCGTTTGCTATGTCTAGTATTGGGGTTATTGGTTTGTGGTCGAATTATTTGCTTGTAGACGCTTGTAATATGAGCCAGATTCTGCCTGGTCAAGATGGACTATGTTTAATTGATCTGCAAGCAGCTAAATCCCTCGTTCTTTTTGAACAATTAGTTGAGAAATCTGCAGAGGCTGTGCACAGCCAAATATTATTTTTTCCGATCGGCTTTGATGTGCCGGCTTTTGAAGTCCCTTCTTGGATTGAAAACATGCCTTATTTTCACCTTATGGGTTTTCAGATCAACCAGTCAGGTCCTCAGTCGTTTCTAGTTGATGGAATCCCCACTTATGTTCAGGAGTCAGAGGTTGTCGAGATGCTCAAGGAGATGTCTGATACCGCTATATCTCTTGACAAAGAGGAGAATGAACGTCTAGAACTAAAAAAAATGAGATCGTTTGCACAGGTAGTCTGTCGGTTTATTCGATCGAGAAAAGATAAAGTATTGATGCCAGAGGCGGTTTCTATTTTAGACCAGCTTCTTAAAGCAAAATCTCCCCTTTACTGCCCCCAAGGTAAAAAAATTATAGCTTGTATGAGTACAGAACATGTTGCCGCATATTTTACAGATAAGGAAAGAGGAAACACAGTCCAGGCTGTTAAGACTGCAAGAACTTCTTAAACGCAATCAAGTGGATGCTTGTATTTTAGAAGATCCAAATGATCTTTTATATTTTACAGGCATCAAAATGTCCGCTGGCCGTATTTGGGTTCACAGGGAAAAAGTAGCCCTCTTTGTCGATGGACGTTATAAGCAGGTGTGCTCACAACAGTCGTGTATCCAGCCAGTTTATGATTTGAAGGCAGAGGTTGAGCTTGAATTTTTACAGTCTCTGTCTCTTCGGAAGGTTATTTTTGATGGGAGTGCAACTAGTTTCTCTAAAGGGATAGAATTGCAAAAGCGATTACACGATTCTCTTAATGGAATTGAAATTGTATCAGTTGATCGCTTAACCATGCCCATACGGATGATCAAAGGCGATGTAGAAATCCACGATCTTAAGGCAAGTATTAAGATTTTACAAAAAGCCTATAGGCATGTGCAAAGTAAAATTCAAACAGGGATTTCAGAGCAGGCTCTTGCTCAAGAGTTTGAAATTAGCCTTCGGCTATTAGGAGGACAGGCCGCAGCCTTTGATCCTATTATTGCCTTTGAAAAAAATGCAGCTATGCCTCACTACCGAGCCGGCAGAGATAAGCTTAAAAATGGACAGATGATCTTGTTAGATCTGGGAGTCATTTGTCATAATTATCATAGTGATATGACAAGAGTCATATTTCATGGCAGGCCCAATCCTGTTTTACTGAGGCTGGTATTTTTAGTAAAACAGGCACATCAAGCGGCGATTGCTCTTTGCAGGCCTGGTGTGACTTTCGGAGAGTTAGATGAGGCGTCTCGAGTGATTTTTCGCGCCAATGATGTAGAAGAATACTTCGTTCATAGCTTAGGTCATGGGATCGGTTTGGACACTCATGAGATCCCAACGATTCGCAATCAAGGAATTCATAAGGAGCTTAAGTTGCAAAAAGGGATGGTCTTTACAATAGAGCCTGGTCTCTATATCCCTGGATTGGGTGGGGCTCGCTGGGAAGATATGATTCTAATTACAGACAAAGGCTGTGAAAACTTAACTCAAGGGATCTAAAGCTTAATATGACTCAAAGATATAGGTTATTTGTATCGGTTTTTATTGCGTTTGCTTTTATTTTTATTGGGACTTTTACCTGCCAGATGTGGATTGAAAGGGAGGGGCTTTCTTATATTCGATCTGATTTTGCCAGGTTTTATGCTGATCTCAAAGAAGATCGACGTGTTTATGCTCAGCATATGATTAAAGAGGCTATTGCCCGCCGTATTGTACAGGTAGATGCTTCATTGGCTTTTATACAAAGCGAGCCAGCGATCACTTCTTTATACGCACCAAATAATAGCAATATCGATATGGGTACGTGGCATCAGGCTGCTGAGCTTATCGAGAATAGATCACACCTTAGCTTTATCCAAAATTCTTATAATGGGAAGATTTTATCTTTAATCACTCCTCTGCGCTCCGGGATGCACCCTATATACATAGTTCAAAAAGATGATCCAGATTTTTTGTGGGCATCAGTTGAGCAGAAAGCAGATGGTCAGAAAGATCCCCTTTCCTTGGGAGTCTTATTCAGCAACAACACCTACATTTTATATGATGTGGAATCTCTCATTAGATTGCCGATTGCCGATCTGCAAAAAAAAATAGGTTCTATAGAAAGGATCGATACCCCCTTCATTATGTTTATAGACCGACTCTTACGTGTGCAGTCGCTGCTAAAAAAAGGTGTGGATAGGCCCGTTGTTGAGCCTCAATTACAAGCTGTTACAACTGCAAATCCTCCTCGTCTATGCGCAGGATCAGTAACTGCTTGTATACAGGATGCAGAGGAGTATGAGAGGCAACTGTTTATGATAAAGCAGTTAAGCTTCCTTTTGCAGGCAGCTTTTGTTAGAGAAGGGGCCTTGATCCCTGACATGCCGTTAGGGATTGCTTTTTTCTCCGCTGGGACATCCTTAGGCAGTGGTTTTTTCACTACAGAGGTGTTTTCTAGCAAGCAGGCTGTCGCGCCTGAAAATTATTTATCCAGTGATCAGGATTCAGTTGCAATTTTTTTTGATAAAGAACGGGGTACTACTTATCTCGGTAATATGATTGCTTTAGATTTTTTGGAAGAAGAGCAAGAGAGAAAAGGTCACCTGGTTCTTGGTTTTGACGCGGCTGCATTATTAGAAGATATGGCCCTTGCTTTGAATGAAATGACTTGGATGGTTCATGAAGACAGGCTCATTTTACAGGTTTCTGCATCGGGCAAGCAAACAGAGCCCTCTGTTATAAGCTCTGATACCTTAAGGCCTCTACTTAATACCCCGGAAGGGATTGTTTGTATAGAGGACAAAGAATACTACTATGTCCATGTACAGCCCTTTGCCAGAGATGATCTCCACTTGTACATGTTAAGACCTGCAGCCATTGAGTTTTCTCATGTCAATCAGTTAAAAGAGTCTGTCCAGAAGATTTTAAATAAAAGCAGCAGAACCCGTGACGGTATTTTATTTTTAGGTATGCTTATTATCATCATTATCTTGCTGAACTTAACCAAACAAATTACTAGGCCAATTGTTGCGATGGCAAAAGCTGCACGTCTGGTTGAGGCAGATCGTTTAGATGCAATTGAGCTGCCTATACTTTCTCTTGGTGCTAAAAATGAAGTACAAATCCTTCGGGATTCTTTTGCAGCAATGATTCAAGGGTTAAAAGAAAAAGAAAAGGTGAAAGAGATTTTAAATAAAGTGGTCTCTCAAGATATTGCAAAAGAAATCTTAAAAGGAGATATCCATTTAGGTGGGGAAGAAAAAGTCGTTACGATGTTATTTGCTGATATCAGACACTTTACCAATCAGACCCAAAACATGGAACCAAAGCAAGTGATTAAGCTGCTTAATACGTGCATGACAAGGCTCGATACTGTGATAGAGGCGCATCAAGGAGTTATTGATAAATATGTCGGCGATGAAATTATGGTGTTATTTGGCGCTCCGATTGCAAGAGAAAATAGTGCCTTAGATGCTATTAAGTGTGCTTTAGAAATTATGCAAGTGTTAGACAAATGGAACATAGAACGGGCCGAGCAGCAGCTACTTCCTGTTCAAATGGGTGTTGGTATTCATACCGGAAAGGTTCTTGCAGGGAATATGGGCGCTGAAAGCCGGCTGAATTATACTGTGATCGGTAAAAATGTAAACCTAGCTTCTCGGATTTGTTCTGCAGCAGGTGGTGGTGAAATTTATATTTCTCAGGATACACTGTTAGATCCTCATGTGGTTAATAAAATCAATGTCGAAGATCTTGGCCAGCAGCATCTAAAAGGTTTTGATCAAGGGATCCCGATTTACAAAGTCATAGGTATAAAATGATGATAAAAAAAATGAAGTTCCGGCAAAAGATGCTGTTGAGCCAGATAGGTCTTTTTTTATCTTTTATTTTGCTGTCTATCCCTTTTATTGAAAAAGCTGTTGTCAAAGTCCAGCTGCAAGCTTTTAACGCAAGCGCATTGGATATGGTAGACGAACTCAAGGAATCTAAATCAGAATCTCAGATGATGGAAAAAGTTCGCTCTATGGCAGTGGATGTATTCTATCACGTAATTCTTTTTGATGATAAGGCACGGATTTTATCTGAATTTAACATCGGAGCCACAGAGAAAAATGCTGGGTTGTTACAAGCCTCCCAAGAGGTGGCTAGAGAATCGCTACCATTTCCTCCCCCAGGCTCTATTACCGATACATTTATTTTGGATGATACTTGGGTGGTTGCCTCTGCGTTTTTTGAGTTTAATAATAAGACGTATGGGGTCCAAGGGATTTTCCCTTACCACCCTCTCGAAAACTTTACCACCGCCTTTAACTTATGGCTTGTGTGCTTGTTATTTGTCGCCCTGGTTATCTTTGCAATATTTACATGGATTATTTTTACCATGTTGCATAGACCTATCCATCAGATTATATCAGCTATTCGTGCTTATCAAGGTGGTAGAAAAGATTTAATGATCGATATTTTAAATAATGCTGACTTCTCTAACGATCAAGATTTCGGCCGCTTGGCAGATACTGTTCTTGCCCTACATAAGCAGGTGCAAACGCAGTTGTTAGCGCTTACGGAAGCTAGAAATGAAAAGGAATCGATTTTGGAGACACTCATTGAAGGAGTGATTGCTGTCGATGGGAATTTGAAAGTGTCGTATGTGAATTTTGTGGCGGCTAAAATGCTTAATCTATCGAAAAAAGACTTGCTTAGCACCCATTTCCCAAGTTCAATGGAAGGGAAAAATACAGAGCTCTTAAGTGCATGTAAACGTCTTTTGGTTGCCTGTCAAAAACATAAGGGGGTTGTGACAGATTCGATTGAGGTGGAACAGGGTAAAAAAATGCATTTAGATCTTATTGCTGCACCTAAATCGGATGCGCGCGGAGCTATTATTGTTATGCAGGATAATTCCAGTCAGCATAAGGTGTATGAAATGGGTAAAGACTTTGTCGCTAATGCCTCTCACGAGCTCAGAACGCCGATTACGATCATCAAAGGTTTTGCAGAGACCCTCCATGATATGAAAGATATCCCCTATGAGATGCTTACAGGTATTGTAGAAAAGATCGTGCGTAATTGTGAAAGAATGGAAAATCTGATTAAAAACTTGCTCACACTTGCCGATATTGAAAATCTCTCTATTTCTCCCCATCAAAGTTGTGATCTAGTCACTTTAATTCACAACTGTCTCGAAATGCTTCGAGCAGTCTATCCAGATACTCAAATAGAGTTTACCACAGACCTCTCGGAGTTGATTGCCACAGCTGATGTGAATATTTTAGAGCTTGCAGTGATGAATTTACTTACCAACGCTGCTAAATATTCAAAGAAGCCTGCTAAAATCCATGTTATTTTATCGGAAGATGAGGATGAGGCGTGTATTGTGATTCAAGATCAGGGTATTGGAATCCCCGCTACAGATGTCGACCGTATTTTTGATCGATTTTATACGGTAGATAAAACACATTCTAGGAAGCTTGGTGGGGCAGGTCTTGGCTTATCTCTTGTAAAAACAATTATAGATAAGCATCATGGTAAAATTTCTGTAGAGTCAACTGTCGGTGTGGGAACAAAATTTACAATTTTGATCCCTGTTTCAAGCCATGCATAAAGGTGTTTAAAAAAATGTAGTGTCCATGAGTTGCTTCGATTTTTCCCATTTGTTTTAAAAATATTAAATAATCAATTAATGCATATAAATATACGCTGACACTTATTGGAAAGTTGCGATGATCAAAATACGGAGAGCCCAAACAAGTGATACTCCCCAACTAGAGACTCTTTTTCTCTTCACCCGTCGTAGTACTTTTCATTGGGACAGTCCCGATAAATTCAAGCTTGAGGACTTCAAGGAATTGACTGTTGGGGAAACTGTTTTTGTAGCTGAAGATCAAGGTGGTACTATCGTTGGATTTGTTTCAGTTTGGCTACAGGATCCTATTGTGTTTATTCACCACCTTTTTGTGGCTCCAAATGAGCAGAGAAAGAGAATAGGAGCACAGTTGATTGAGAGCCTCTTGACCTGGGCACCCCTTCCTTATCGTTTAAAGTGTCGATGCGAGAATATTCAAGCCCTGGCTTTTTATCAGAAGTGTGGATGGGTCATGGTAGAAAAAGGGCTCTGTGAGGATGGGGAGTACTTGCTTTTAGAACTGCCATCAGCAGGGAGTAAGTGCCTCGTATAATATAAAAGAAAGAAGCAAGACTGCTTAATAAGTGTGTTAGCAAATACTGAAATATAGGAGTCACAAATAAAAATGATAGGTCCTGACCCAAATACTATTTATCCAATTAAGAACTATACCAAACTGATTTTTCTTAAAAACTTTGTTAAGGCCAGCAACATCATCGTCGGCGATTATACCTATTTTGACGACTGTCGTAACGGCCCTGAGCAGTTTGAAGAATATAATGTCCTCTATAACTACGATTTTTCCAAAGTCAAACTTGTCATCGGAAAATTCTGCGCCATTGCAGCAGAAACGCGATTTGTAATGACGGGCGATCATAAACTAGATGGTATCAGCACTTACCCATTTCCCATCTTTCAGCAGGGGTGGGAGAATGTTTTCAATATCTTCGATCTTCCGGTAAAAGGAGATATCATCGTTGGCAATGACGTTTGGTTTGGGTATGACTCTTTAATTAAGGGAGGTGTCAAAATCGGAGACGGTGCAGTCATCGCCACGCGGGCCGTTGTAGTGAAAGATGTCCCTCCATATGCTATCGTCGCTGGAAATCCTGCTAAAGTTGTCAAAATGCGCTTTGATGATAAAACTATCGAACGTCTTCTGCACATCTCTTGGTGGGAGTGGGATATTGAAAAGATCAATCGGTATCTTCCTTTGATCTGCAATCTCGATGTGAATCGCTTGGAGGCTGCGAGCTTGGAGGAATAATACTATTCCAAAAAAGTAAGAGCAAGTTGCAAAACTCTGACAAAGTCAGGGTTTTGCAACTTGCTCTTACTAATATCAAATGTGCCGTGTGTAGTACCGGATACACTACATATTCCAATTAACCTGTGAATGCATACTCTTGAGCTGCTCGAGCCGCATTCAGGACCTCTCGATCACCTCGTAATGCAGCAGAGACAAACTACAGAGCCGAGCCATTTTGAGCCACAGCCGCAAGCACTACATCTCTATCTGCTCGTAATTCAGCAGAGGCATAACACAGAGCCGAGCCTTTGTGAGCCACAGCCGCAAGCACTACATCCTTATCTGCTTGTAATTCAGCAGAGGCATACCGCAAGGCCCATCCCTTTTGACTCACAGCTGTAATTGCTACCTCTTTATTCGCTTGTAAGGCGGCTGAGGCGTAAGACAGGGATCTGCCCGCTTGACCAACAGCCGCAAGCACTACCTCTTTATCTGCTTGTAATTGAGGGGAAGTACGCCGCAACGCCCAGCCATCTTGACCCACAGCCGCCAGGGCAACCTCTTTTTTTGTTAAAAGACCCCTGATCTCACAGTTGGAGAGATCTAAACGGATTAAAGTGCGAGGCAATTGATCTAGGAACCCCTGGGATAGAGACCCCTCAAGTTTTAGATCTTGTAATGCTCTAAATCGAGGTAAAAAAGGGGCTAATTCTTCTTGAGTACCGCTCAGAGACAGGATTGTCTCTGGCATATCTTCTAAACTCAAGGGTGGTAGAGATTTTTCTAGTTCTCTTTGCCATTGATCGAGTCCCAAATAATCTAACATCTCAAAGATCTCATGGATCTCTTCTATATGTTTATGTGTCCAATCGATAGGATCACCTGTCTGGACCGATAGTAAGACTTCGGTAAGTAAGTCCTTTTGTCGTTGGTAAGTGTCATGAGATTTAATCGAAAAACCCAAGGATCGTCGTCTAGAAAGCTCTTTATCAGATCCTTTTTTTGCCTCCATAATCAGCTCGGCTATTGAATGGATATCTTGTTTATCTGTCTCTGTTATTAGAGTTCTTAACAACCCATTACCCACTCTTTCAAGACTGTGTTCAGGAAAATAAAGGGTAGGATTAGGATAGCCTTCCGGTATAGTAGAAAGAGGACTACTTCTAAATCCGTCCTTGAAACTTGCAGATATTCGATTGAAAGGCTCGTTTACAACTTGTGTAACTAGTGCGTTAGCTCGATCTTGATCATTACCCATGAAGGCTTTAGCTAATGCTGTATTTCTATTTGAGATCCCTGTTTTATTAACTGGCATCATATTTGCTCCCTTATTTAAAAAAAATTCGAATAAAGTTTTTAATAATTTATTAATTTATAATAAAATATTTAGTTGTTGATATTGCAGTCTTCTTGAATTGTTGTGTGCTTTCTTTATTTTTTTGATAAAACAAATTTTTAAAATTAATGTTTAATATAGCATTACAATGTCTATTTATTAAATAATTAAAATAATTAATTAATAATTTACAATGAATATTTTTTTTATAAAAACCGATTTTATTCGGATGTGCAATGAGGTGCTTTCTAAAAATGAGTGGCGGAAAGATAGGGGCAGAAGGTTAAAAAAATTCAGGGGGCCTGCAGAAGAACCTATGTAAGCATAGTAAGTGGGATCATGTTATAAGCAATCGCCAGTCTTTAGTTGAAATGATGCTTTCAATTACCGGTTAAGATGTATAAATAAAAGGATTCTGAGATTGGTATAAAAGCCCGCCCTGGGGCCGGGCCTTAGATGCTTTTTAAAAAATCTTGAGTTTGACACAAACTCTAGACTTGCTGTTTTTATAAGATAATGACTCTAAAGATCCTCGCTCCTTGACAAAACTAAATAACTCCGGTGTTTGCTTATGTTTTGGGTCTTGGGAATCTAACAAAAGGTTATAAAGCTCGGATTTAGTGAGAGTCCTTTTATTGCCGTGAGCTTTTGATTTGATTTTTTCTAGCTCTACAATCTGCTTGGCGAGTTTTTCTCCAAATACAGCATTCAACAACTGGTAGCTGGCAAAATGAAAGTAAAAGGGCTTCTTTTTTTCTTTGTCTATATATAAGAAGTCGGCAAGAGGAGGGTAACCTTCTTTTTTTTCTAATATGTAATATCCAGATCCTTTGAGCATTTTATAAAAGATCGTTTTTAAGGGCTCATCTTTTGGCGATAGATCCTGTAGCTCAAAGACCTCTTTTTGTTTTTTGCCTAATCTTTGCATATTGCTTACAATTGCATGGGCCAGATTCTCTATTTTTGATTCCTTGACAAAGCTTGTATGACCGTATAGCTCCTCGATTAGATTTGTGAGAATAGAGGCTATTTGCTCGTTTGATTCTTCGATGGAAAATAAAGAGGCGATATTACATTTGCTATATAGACACGGATTGTTAGTTATCCTATGCGAAGAGAATTTTTTGGGGACT
>CAMCLJ010000052.1 GCA_945875745.1 Chlamydia trachomatis | reverse complement strand
ATGGTATTCAAGTAGATGATACCACAGGATCAACAGTAGCATTTACATTAGATGGTATTACCACAGCGAATATATCAGGATTCAATAACGCCTATGGGATTGATTTAGGTCTAAATAACTCCGTAGATCTACTCTCAGTCACAAATAGTGTATGGAATGTAAAAACAGAAAATTCTTCTAATACTGGATCGGGTTATGGAATCAGAGCATGTGCCATTACTGATTCTGATGCTATTATTCCTGGAACGACGTTCTCGGTAGCTCCAAGTGGCTCTCTATTTAAGAATTCGTATGGGATATACCTGAAATCGAATTTAGATAACTCGCAGATCTCTTTGACAGGCAATCCTATTACAGTTAAAGCAGTAGACAGTTCATACGGGATATATATAGACACAAACGGCAAGCCATCTTGTAGCACTACAGTTGATGGGGGAAGTATTAATGTGACCTCTAGTGCTGCCGACGCCACAGGTATCTACGTATTACCATCCTCCTCAGGGATAACAACAGCCACACTCCAGAATATGGAAGTATTGACAGTCACCTCCAGCGCTGCTGATGCTTATGGTATTCATATAGAGGATGTCCAAGATGCAGCAGTCTCACTGATAATGGATGGATTCAATACCGATATTAACCCAGCCCTGATCAAAGGATATAATAGTGGCTACGGGATCAACATAGGAATGAGTAACCAAGTACATACAATGTTAATCAAGTATATCTCAATAGAAAATAGACAAGGGCCTGCTACATTTTATGCCATCAAAGGCCCCCTTCCTACAGGTTCTGATTCTATGATTTATGGACTGAATTTTTCTCCCCCATATCTAAACAATTATGGAATATACCTTACAGCTAATCAACAAGACTCGAAGATTTCTCTTAAATATAACGCGGTCGGTGCATCGAATGTGGGTATCTATATATTGAATCCCTCAGATTATACAATCACATGCTGTAATCTAATAAGTAACAAAGGGTCTTCTTCAAGCTACCAAGTCATTAATGAATCTCAAACAGCGATACCTGTATACGATTCCGGTAACAGCCCTGCGATATCTTATACTGGACCTTATACCCCCTTAACTCAGGCATGCGAGTAAGAAACACAAGAGCTTATGATCTTAAAAGATCGTAAGCTGCTATGTCCTAACATAGTATAGCTATTTCTAGGACCTCTTGAATACTTCAACTAGAAGAAGGCGATCTGCCTGATGGGGCGTGCTTTTTTAGAAAGATCTATAAGAGGGTGTTCTTGCTGCTATGTTTGATAGATCAATCAATAGAAAAGGGATCAATGGATGTTATTCTATTATTCATTTATATCTAATATACTGCTTTAAAAAATATTTTGATTAATTATTTTGAATTGTGTTATTAAGAAAAATATAGAATCTAATAGGAGGTTCGGTATGAAAAAATTAGATGTGATTGTAGCGATTTTACTCGTGATCGGTGGCCTAAACTGGGGTCTAGTAGGTTTTTTTGATTTTGACTTAGTTGCAGCAGTATTTGGAATGAAGTCAGGTTTAAGCAGACTGATCTATAGCCTTGTAGGTCTAAGCGCTATTTATCAAATTCTTCAGTGGAAAATGATCCAGAAGCGTTGGAAGTAATCTTTGCTTTACGATCTACATTTTGTTTTCGCAAACGACATGTAGGTCGTTCTCACTAGATGATACCTCTATTGGAGTTTTATAGGGTAAAGTCTTCTCCAAGATAAGAGCGGCGAACTTCTTTATGATGAATCAGATCATGGACGGAGCCAGAGACTAAAACCTTTCCTTCTCTTACCAGGTAGCTTCTGTCGACAATCGAAAAAATCTCTCTTGCGTTATGATCGGTGATCAGCACGCTGATACCTTTGCCTTTTAGATGCCTGATCATATTTTTCACATCATGGATAGCGATAGGGTCGATATTGGCAAAGGGCTCATCAAGAAGTAAGAGGGATGGGCGTGTGACAAGAGCTCTTGTGATCTCGACTCTTCTTCTTTCTCCACCAGAGAGGGTGCTGGCTTTTTTCTTTCTAATTTTTTCAATATTGAGTTCTTTTAGTAGTGCCTCTAGCTGGATCTGTTGCTCATTTTTTGAAATATTTTGTGTCTCTAAAATACAGAGGATGTTTTCTTCGACAGTCATCTGACGGAAGACGGAGGGCTCTTGTGCTAGATACCCCATACCTAAACGGGCTCTTTCGTGTACAGCAAGCCTTGTGATATCTTTATCATTAAAGATCACAGAGCCTGAATCTGGTTGGATAAGACCAATTGTCATGTAAAAGGCGGTGGTTTTTCCAGCCCCATTAGGTCCAAGTAGCCCTACAACCTCTCCTTTGCTTACATGAAAACTAAGGCCGCTGACAACCTGTTTGCCGCCGTAAGTTTTTTTCAGATCGCGTGTTTTTAAAATCGCAGGCTGCATCAGCTCTGTCTCAGAAGGTGGCGGTGTGGGCAGGGTTACATCAGATATATTCACCTGAGGACGTATACGTTGAGTAGGGGGAAGTTTCATAGTGACCCTTCTGGCATAGGTTTATATTGTGGGAACACTTTTTTTAGAGCCTCACTTTCTTCTGCAGACAGAGAGAACTTGACTTTGCCGACACCTTGAATGACTGTCTGCTTAGTCGTGGGATTCTGTGTAAGGTGTACCTCTTGCGCGCTCATCCTCACTGCTTGTTGCTCATCCCAAAAAAGAACTTTTTGTCCAGGATTAGCTGACAGAATCAATGTTTTAGTCGTCGGACAATAGTTCATTCTATCGGCTATGCTGCAGCGGAAAGGCTCTCCCTGACCCCTGGAAAATAAAGATACATTCCCTTTTAAAGATAGGGATACCGGCTGCATTTTTTCTTCTTCTACCGTGAACTCAAGAAAGGCAGTATCTGCAAAGGCTCCTAATGCAGGCTCCTGGTAGCTTACCTGCTCGGTATAAGGCGTTGTTTTATTTTCAGTGACAGGGCTTGTAAGTCTTGCGTGTAAATGCTCTCTATCGATTTTCATTGTCCCATGACACGATAGTTGATGATAGTCAGATGAGGCAGGCTCATGATAGAGCAGCTGAGATGTGCCTTGCGTTTCTATTTTAGCAATCACCTGCTTACCTTTGATAATAGCCTGCTGTATTAAGAGCTTGTCTTCTGTTGTGATCATCCCTAGAGCAGATTCGGTTACTCTGCTCTTACCTTGAAGGATCAGCAGGTTTTTTAACCTGTCCCATTTCATTTCATCACTTGTCAGTTCAATCTTTCCTTTGAGATGTTGGGGAAGAAGGGAAGATTGAATTATCCCTTGTGGTTTTTGCAGGGTAATGGTTGCTCTCTCTATGTCTAGCTCGATGAAGCTGGCATCAATTTTATCTTGATCATGTAGTAGTGTACATACAGAGCGGTCATCTATTGGATAGGCACTGACAATCCCTTTGATCTCTTTTTGAGAGGAGCAAACGTTTTTATATAGAGCCTTATGGGCTTGCAATAAGAACTCTTTATTATACTGAACTTGCACCTGCTCTGTGGCAAGAATACTTTCAACCCCATATTGGGCTTTTTGTCCCACTAATTCTTCTTTCATTAGCGATAGATCGATCTTCTGGCTTTGTAGAGATAAGGATGCGGCGTTGTGCTGTTTTTTATTTAACTCCTGCTCAAAAACTACGTGACCATTTTTTTGAGAGGTTAGCTGCCCTGTAAGCTCAATAAAGTCTAAGTCAGCATTATCACAGCTTAAATGGGCATTGTTTTGTAGCTTGAGGATCACCTCTTTGTGTAGGTGGATCAGAGAAAAGGGAAAGTCCTTACCCGCATCTTGTTTTTCAAGACAGGCTTCTTCTGCATTCATAAGTCCCAGGCCGTGGTCTAGAACGACATGTCCTGTGAGTTTAAGGGCATTGCCATCATAAGAGGCATTTGTCGATGAGACGTTGCCTTCTTTTGCCCCTTCTGAACAGATACTTACAAGGGGGGTGCACAGTGTCAGCCAAATCAGCAGAGATTTATTCATTCAGATGGATCCTCCGTTTTTAAAGATGCATTGAAATGATGAGCTTCGAAGTGAGGGGTATTACCAGAGACTGAAAAAGAGATGTCTTCAGCCTTGCCGGTTAAAAAGGCTTTTGCAGTGCTTATCGGTGTTTTTAGCTCGTGACCCACAAGACGAAAGATGGATAGGGTCACAGAATTTGCAAAGAAGTTTTGTTTATTTAACCTGTAGATACCTTCTGCCGCCTCCATATAACGGACCTGCTGCGTGTTGCCAGAAGGATTTTGGGTCAGCTTTTCCTGCATCCAACAACGGATATTAGAAAGGTTTTCTACGATATCTAGTTTCCCTTTATCAGGAACAAGAGTGAGGATAGAGGAGTCACTCTCGATTCTGTATTGCAGGCGAAGTCGATCTTCTTGAGAAAACCAGATGTCTTTTCTGACTCCTTCTCTTGTTTGGCTAGCAGATTGAGATGCGGATTGATCGGCCAGTTGTTGATATTCTGCAACCTTGCTTTTATATAAAGAGATATCAGATTGAGTCACCACACAAAGCTTGATGACTCCAACAATTAGAAAAATACCCATGGAGACTGCAGAAACAAAGACTGCTTTACCAAACATATCCTCTACCTGCTACCTTGAACGATGTCATAGATTTGTTTCAGTGTTTTAAAAAGGGGTTCCATCTGATCAAACGGCATAACAGAATCTTTATCACTTTTGGCAGCACTTGGATTAGGGTGGGATTCCATAAAAATGCAGTTGCAGCCAGCTGCAATTGCAGCTTTGGAAAGTGTTGGGATAAACTCTCTTTGTCCACCAGATGAAGTGCCATGCCCCCCTGGCAGCTGCACAGAATGGGAGGCATCAAAGCAGACTGGAACACCCATTTTTTGCATAATAGGGATCCCTCTCATATCGCTGACAAGGTTGTTATATCCGAAGCTCGTCCCTCTGTCGGTAAGGATGATCTTATCATTGCCTGTAGACTGGATTTTTTTGACCACATTTTCCATTTCCCAAGGAGCCATAAACTGCCCCTTTTTGACTGCTATGACAGCGCCGGTGCGCGCTGCTGCTACAATCAGATCGGTTTGTCTGCAAAGAAAGGCAGGGATCTGAAGGATGTCGCATACTTTGCCAGCTTCGACCGCCTCTTCAGGGGAATGGACATCTGTAATGACAGGTACATCAAATGCCTCTTTAACTTTAGCAAGGATCCTTAAACCCTCTTTAAGGCCTGGGCCGCGGAATGAGTCGTAAGAAGAGCGGTTAGCTTTATCGTAGCTGGATTTATAGATAAAATGGATGTCTAGCCGATCGAATAGCTTTTTTAGGTAAGCGCAGGTTTCAAGAGCGAGCTCTTCACTCTCGATGACACACGGTCCGGACATGACAGCAAGCTTTTGCCCTTGACCTATTTTGAATTTGTGAACAGGAACATCTTTCATATTCATTCGATTGTTTTTATATATAATGTTTAAAAAAGTTTTATATCAGTATCTATATAGGATAAGTGATTTTTTAGATGGGGTCAAGATCGATCGAGCACAAGAAAAAATATACTCAAGCTTGATATTCCCTAAAGGGGTTTACCGGAAGATAGGATGTCTGCGAGGCTATAGAGTCCTTTGGGTTTAAGGAGCAAGGCTTTAGCAGCAAATAAAGCTCCATCGGCAAAGATCCTTCTCGAGAATGCCTCGTGGGTAAGCTCGATTTGTTCAAGAGGACTTGAAAAAAACATTTGATGCCTTCCGATAATTTCTGCCTCTCTAATACTTGTAATTGGAACGGTTTTATTTGTGGCTCTAGCAAGGGCGAGTGCTGTTCCACTTGGAGAATCTTTTTTATGGATGTGGTGCGTCTCTTGCATCGTAATTGTAAAAGAATCAGGTAAGTATTGAGAGAGTAGTTTAATTGCCATAAGGCATGCACTGAGACCGATGCTAAAGTTTTCTGAATAAAGGATGGGCATCTCTTTTGATAACTGCTGTAGCATTCCTCTTGTAGATTCTTTAAGACCTGTCGTTCCTGTCACAAGAGGCCTTGCCTTAGATCCCATAGCAATCAGTAAAGACTCTAGTCCCTCAGATGAGGAAAAATCAATGATCACATCAGAGGTGTTTATAAAATCAGCAAGTGTCAGGGGCGCTGATCTATTGTATCCTATAATAGATGTAAAAGCAGAGTCTTGGGCCGCTGCCTCTGCCACAGAGATTCCCATCTTTCCTGAGATCCCATAAACCCCTAGTTTATAGCCCATCCTTATCCTTCGGCATCCCCTTTGAAGAAGACACTTCTCTTTTGTTTATCTTCTAACTTTTTTGGTATTGTGTTTTTCTACCATTTACATGAGATATCATCTCATTGATTTTTTCTATCACATTGAATAACGAACAGATGATCTTACTTTCTTGATCAAATTCTACCATCCCTTTGGATCCGTCTTTTGTTAATAAGGCAGTCAGATGCATGAACTCTTGCTTTGATGATTTCTTTCTACTATTTCTATCCAACAGCCGGTGTAAATAACTTACCTGTTTTGCATTTTGCTCTTGCAGGTTGTCCTCTTCTGTTGGGTAGAGATCAGGAACTACGCAGTGAGCAAAAAAACGGTTGCTCTGAGACTCATAACCGGGGGGAGGAGCAAAACCGGCCCACGAGGTGCTTTTTTTATGCAGGCCGAATAGCTCTTCCCATTTCGAGACAAGCAGGGCAGATGTGCTGGCAATTTGTGAGTGGGGAGCAATCCGTTCATTCTCAAGAAAAATAGGATCTAGCCCAGCTTGATTACGTGCGTATTGTTCGTGTACCGTCTTAGGTAGAGAGTCGATAGTTAAAGGTTGTGGTCGCATAATTGTTGTTGTCCGTTGCAAAAATAAAGGGGGTGGACAATAGGATAATACGAAAGGGTGTTTTTCTGGAAAGAATAAAATGTCTACGATTTGTGTGTGTGTGTCAGTCAATATATTATAAATGTAATTTTAGTTCACAAAAAGAAGCTCGTCTTTATAATAATCGAGGACCCTTAGCATAGTAAACGGTAACAGTGAACATTCCATATTTATCTTTTTCCTTATTTCTTTATACAAACTTTATTTATTGTGCATGCTCTGCTTTGCATGCTTCTGAAGTTGAGCTCTCGATTATAGAACCTACAAGCTTGCATCAGACGGCGTATCACAATGTGAATTTTAACGACATTCCGATTATCGAATTTATCCGTTATGTAGGTAAGGTCTCTCAGGAGAACTTCATCTTTAATAATAAAGAACTCGATTTCCATGTCACCTTTTCTTCAGGTAAGCCGATCCCAGTACAACAGATCGTCTCTTCTCTGATTAAGCTCCTTCGTACACATCACTTTCATGTGACCAAAGAAGGTCAATCTTATGTGATTTATAAGCCAAGAACACGGATGCAATTGGGCTCTAGTGGATCTTTAGACTATGGGCGCGATGCCGATGTAGATGAAGAAACTCTTCTGCTGCCGATTAGAGTGAAAAAAGATTTTTTTGTTTATAAGCTTCAGTACCATGAAGGTGCAGAAATTGTCGATACCTTAAAGAAAATCGCTCAAGAACTCAGTGACACCTCTGCTCATCCTGATGATCTTCTGCAAGCAGTTCAAGGCTTGCAGTGGGTAAAGGCTACCAATTCATTTCTCTTCTCTGGTCTTCCAGATACGATCATAGAAATGAAGAAGATTATTTCAAGCGTTGACGTTCCTTTAAGACAAGTGTTTATCGAAGTATTAGTCATCGAAACAGATGTGAAGAAAAGCCTAGACTTTGGTCTTCAGTGGGCAGCTGGTGGTCAATTTAATAACAATATGAGTTTTGGCACAGGCAGCTTTGCTCCTTCCGGTGGCAATGCTCCTGGTTTTGCCTCAACGATGCAGGCAGCAAGTGCAGGTACTGGTCCAAAAGGACTTGGACAGATACCTGTGGTTCCCGGTTTTGATCTTGGGGTGATCGGTGATATTATTTTGCATAAAGGTACTTCTTACCTAACTCTTGGATCTCTTGTATCGGCCCTTCAAGCAGATGGGGATAGCACGATCGTACTCAACCAAAAGATCATCACCCAAGATAATAAACATTCTAAAATCTTTGTTGGAGACAACATTCCCTTCACAGGATCTGTTGTTCAAACAATGGGGCAAGGGCAGCAAACAACTGCTAATATTGAATACCGGGATGTTGGTGTGAGCTTAAATATTACTCCGATGCTCGGTGAAGGGGATGTGATTACTTTAGATCTCGATGAAGAGATTACAGAGGCAGTAGAAGATCCTCATTTTGGTTCTTCTAACGCATCTGTTGGTGGAATAAGAACAACAAAAACAAACATGTTAACTCACGTCCATGTACCTGATAAACATTTTCTGGTTCTTAGCGGTATGATCCGAAATGCAAAATCTACGTACAAAGCAGGAATCCCTGTTTTGAGCTCGATCCCTGTTATCGGATCGCTCTTTAGTAAGACCAAGAAGATGGATGCGAAAAGAAACATTATCATTTTTGTTCGCCCTCAAATCATCCATTCTTTTCAGGAATATGAGAAGATTACCTCTTTGCAACAAGAAGCTATAAAAAACATGTCCAACTCTCAAGATTTCACTCAAGGGTTGAACATATTACCTAGCATGCCGTAATTTGGCAGTTAGCAGATCTGTCATCGATACATGAGAACAGGCCCTTATATCATAAGGGCCTGTTCTTTTTGTTATTATGAGACAGTGCAACTACAGGTTTCTCTGCCTTGTTCGCTTGCCTTCTCGATTGATTTTGGTGGCAGAGGGGGATTGTGATGAGGAATAGATGTAGCACTGGAATTTGCTGGCTGCGCCGCAGAGACGTGAACCTCTTTGTCAGCCCCGATGTGCACTTCAAGTCCTGCGTCCTTAAACACAATTCTTTTGCCTCTAACTAGGGATTCTTTAACGCTAAAATCACGGCTGACGCTTCTTCCGTATTCAAAGGCTGATCCGAATGATTCTCTGATGACAAAAGCGCAGCGTGAAATTTTGCAAGCCCTAAGCATTACCTTGTCGAGTAAAACCTAGGTGCAATTTTCACGGGAAATAAGGTTGGATTGGATTGTGTCAGTAATCGATTGTTTTCTTTTTCATTAATTACATCATTTTGGCATTAGTTATTTTAAATGTGTTGATCTCTGTTCTTGATAGAGATATCTGTCTTAATCTCACTAATTGGAGCGCAATGATTTTTGAAAATTCACTTATTTTAATGTGCCAAGAAAGATTGCATTTTCCAGTCGTTATTCCAACGTGTAACAACGTTACTTATTTAAAAAGAACGATCGATTTTTTTAAATCGAGAGATTTTAATGAGTTTTTGATCATGGATAATGGATCGACCTACCCACCTATGTTGGAGTTGTTACATCAATTGGCTCATCAATATACAGTACTGCTTTCTTCACATAACCCAGGGCCTAGGGAATTTTATAAAAATAAAGACATCTTAGATTGGTTGCCTAACTATTTTATTGTGACCGATCCAGACCTGATATTTAAAGATGAATTGGATCGGGAAAGTATTAATTATCTAATAGAAATTACAGAACAGCATCAGATATTTAAAGTTGGCTCTGCACTTGATTTGGAAATGATAGAACCAAATATTTTAGACATTCCTGCTAGGTGGTGTGAAAGTGATTTAACGATTAGACTCTGGGAGAGATCTTTTTGGGAAAATATTTTTTCTGTAACCAATTATGGTGATGTAATTTATAAGGCGCCGATAGACACTACATTTGCGCTCTATAATAAGAAATACGATACAGGACTTTTTATGCATAATAACTTAAGAGTCGCAGGTAGATACACCGCAAAGCACTGCGGTTGGATGGAGCCTCCACCAATTCCATTAGAAGAATATGAATTTTATAGAAACGCGATGAATGCAAAGCACTCCTCATCAGAAAGTATTAAGAGAGGATTGAATTATGGATAAGAGCTTTGCATCTTGTGTATTGAGCGAGAAAATCTACAAGCCCTGTAGACTCCCAACTATAAAAGGGAATCATTGATAGGTAGAGCTCTATGATTCTCTTAAATATGGCTATTTTCCAAGGTGAAAAATTAATTGATTGAGAAAAATCAATGATTGCCTTTTTTTAAGTGGGGTTGCCCTATAAGACCCTTTTTCAAGTGTTTTATACCATTGAGGCTTGTATCTCGATCTATCGACCCTACCCTTTCTTTCAGTGGACTCATCATATTGAAAGGCATTTTTTTTAGATTCTACGAAAATTCCTTCCAAAATAAGTGGAACATCCTTTAAGATTCACCCCTTTGGATTGATAGCTCAGCTGGATAGAGCACCCGCCTTCTAAGCGGGTGGTCGCAGGTTCGAGTCCTGCTCAGTCCAAATCTTTTTTACGTTTGGTGGCAAGTATGACGAAGACGAACACTGGATCCAATCAAGATCCTAATCACCCGTTCCTTCTAGGGGATTATACGATTCACCTGCCTTTATTTCCTGATGTCGAGCAAGTGCTTAAAAGTTTGCAGCTCCAGGCTGATCACCAGCTTGGTGGTCAAACGTTAGAGCACAAGGTCCATCGGACCCTTTATGATCTCATTCGTCAGGCCCCGATCCCTTGTTTTTTACTTGCAGCTATTGTTGATTTCATTGAGCATGTAAAAAAAATACTCCTCATTGAGCACTATTCTTTTTCCCATTTTGAGCTCTGGCTTAATCAGTTTGCTAATATCTCAGCTGAAGATAACTACCTGATCCGAGCTAAAATTGTTGGAAAACTAGTGCCAAGAGATGCTTATCAAACACTCTTTCCAATTGGAATGGGTAAGATGTATCCCGGTTCTCACTACGTTACCGCTCATAATTCTCCAGATTTAGATACCACTGTTGCCTCTTTCTGGGGATGGGTAGATGCGTTTGGAGCTCGTGTAAGTCAGGGACTACATGTCTGGAATGTTCCAGGAGGGCCCCCATCTGCGCAGGTTGAAATCCCATTTCTTTTTCACGAGGTGTTTGGCTCATCTTTTTTTGATCAGCTCAGTAAAACCAGAACCGCTCTCACGCTGTCTGGTATTGATCTTATGACGCAAAAGGGGTTGATAAAAAAAAGAGAGGAAGAATCAACGATCTCTTTAGATCAC
>CAMCLJ010000051.1 GCA_945875745.1 Chlamydia trachomatis | reverse complement strand
GATAAAAGACTGGAGCTTTAATGAAGCATTTATGGCAAAGCTAATGCCTCTATGCCATACCAGAATTAAAACATTTGCAGATTTTATGGATCTGTGTGGCTTTTTCTTTATCAATAAAATCGTATATACCGATGAGTTACTCGTCCCATCTTCTCTGCAAAAAGAGCATGTCCCTCTATTACTACAGGCAATCATTTGGAGTTTAGATGAGCAGGAAAACTGGGGGAAAAGCGGTATTGAACAAGCAGCTCATAGCGTCTCAGAACTCTTTGGCATTCACTTTAAAAAATTAATAATTCCATTACTTTACGTTGCTTTTACTGGGAAAAAGCAAGGGCCCCCTCTTTTTGAATCTGTTGAGATCTTAGGTAAAGATAGATCTAGAGCAAGGCTGCTTACCACCATTGATTTTTTAGGTGGAATTTCTAATAAAAAGATGGACCTTCTTAATAAAGCGTGGGTTAAAAAAGACTGTAAAGAGCTAATAGCCTAAGTGTTAGAGAGCCTCTTCTTGAATATAAGAGGGGGCTTCTGCTTTCGACTGTTCTGAAATAATATAAGTTGAGCGATTACCGTTTTGTACACAAGAAGTTAAAAAAATAAATGATAAAATAAACAATCCAAATACTTCTTTCATCACAATAATCGACTCATCTGCTATAATTGTTGTAAATAAATACTTAACAATTTTTCAGGAAAATGTCTACTAATTTTTCATCTCCTACAGAAATACAAGAGCCCGTTATCTATTCAAAAAATAACCCTTTTGTAAGCAAAATAAGCGATAAATCACTTCTTGTAGAAGGGGGATCGAGTAAACATACCTATCACCTTTCGCTGGATATTAAAAATTCAGGGATTAGCTATAAACCTGGTGACTCTGTAGCGGTCTTCCCTCAAAACAATCCAGCGCTCGTAGAACACCTGATAAAGACACTTGGAGCCACAGGCGATGAATTAGTTCAGGATAAAAGATCGGAACTTGTTATGACGGTCAAAGAGTTTCTAACTCATAACGCCAATCTTGCAAAACTTACCTCCTCATTTTTAAAAATGATTTTTAATAACGAATGCGGAAGTGGATACAAAACAACTCTAGAGCATTTGTTGCAAAAAGAAAATAAAGACCATCTCATGGAGTACCTTGCATCACATCACCCTATTGATGTGTTGAAAGAATACGGCAGAGCGGATCTTGCCTTGCAAGATGTTTGTAACCAACTAGGCCCTCTACTACCCCGCTTCTACTCGATAAGCTCGTCACAAAAAGCCCATCCCGATGAGATCCATTTGACGGTGGCATTATTTACCTATTCCCATTCTGGAGAGCAAAAATTTGGGGTAGCAAGCCATTTTTTATGCCACCTAGCAGAAGAGCAGATGACCGAGGTCCCGCTATATATCCAACCGTCTCATAGTTTTTTACTTCCAGATGATCACAATACCGCGATCATTATGATTGGCCCTGGTACGGGCGTAGCTCCCTTCAGGGCATTTTTACAAGAAAGGATCTTTTTGAAGGCTCCTGGCAAAAATTGGTTATTTTTTGGCGAACGAAATAAAGATTCTGACTTTTTATATGGAAAATATTTTGAAAAGCTTGTCGATGAGGGCAGCCTTCGCTTGGATTTAGCTTTTTCTAGAGATCAGCAAGAAAAAATCTACGTACAACATAAAATGCTAGAAAACAGCGCAGATCTATGGAAATGGCTGGAAGAAGGAGCCTTTTTCTATGTATGCGGCGATGCTGAAAAAATGGCTAAGGATGTGGATCTTGCCCTACATACGATCGCTGAAAAAGAAGGGAAGATGTCTTCAGATGAAGCCAAGGCCTACATTAAATCGTTAAAAGCTACAAAACGATATCGGACAGATGTCTACTAATACTCGATTGTTGTGATGATACAGAAACACTGAATACCATCACCACATCCGAAATCGGTTAACCCATCACCGGAAGTAGATGTCAATCCTACTTGTCGCACATCTAGATTCAACACAGATGCAACTTTTTCTCTCATTTCTAGCGTCTTCTCCTGCAGACGGGGTCTTTTCCCTTCTAAGGTAAGAGCTACGTGTTGAATACGGATGGCGCCTAGAGTCTGAGCTGCTTTTTCTAAATAAACCTGGCTATCCGTAATCCCATTTTTATGACATAAATCAATAGCTAGTCCCCCAAGAATAGGCACTCCAGAAACCGATGTGATAGCGTTACAAATCGAATGAAAGACAACATCGCCATCAGAGTCAGCTGCAAGACCTGGAACATCGTCAAAAATAACACCTGCGATGACACAAGGTTTTGAAGAGTCAGAAGGTAAAAATCGATGACTGTCTTGCCCCACTCCTATTCTGACAATTGGAGAAGAAGAATGTGAAACAGGATTAGAAGACAAATAGCTTTTAGACATAAAAATTCCTTATCTTAACACGAAAAAAATCTTAGCAAATCACAGGCTTAAAATGGATCAAAAATAATCATTGGATCGTTGAAGATTCCGCTACCGGTTTACCCCATCCTCCTCCCAAAGCTTTATACACAGCGATCAAATCGCTCATAAAACGCTGCTTACTTTGAAACAGACTATCTTGGGCCGTATAATAATCTATGAAAGCCACAAGACCTTCTTTTTTTGAGTTAAGGCCTGCAAGTAAAAGATCATCATTTAAATCGCAAACGGCTTGCTTATAAAAAACTTGTTTTTGCAAATCGATGAGTGTCTTATTTTCATCAACATAGGCGACGAGGGCTTGTTCTACATCTGTTAGCGCTTGAGCAATAGCCTGTTCATACGTAATTAACGCCTGTTTTTGTTTAGAATTTTTTACATTGATGTTTGCAAGAGTCTGCCACCCTTGAAAAAGATTCCAATTGATGGTTGGCCATACAAGCCAAAGCTGGGAGGCCTTATCAAAAACATTACCCACCTTATCTGAGGCGCCAGCCCAAGCACCTGTCAAAGAAATACTGGGGAAAAGATCTGCTTTTGCCTGACCTATACGTAAACAGGATGCGTAATATTTCTGCTCTGCTAAGCGGATATCAGGTCGCTGCCGCAGCAGATCTGAAGGAAGGCCTAGTGGAATTCTGCCTTCAGCTTGGGGTACTGGCCGTCTCTGCTTTATCATGGCAGTGATCTCTCCAGGCTTTTTTCCAAGTAAATAAGTAAGTTGATAGACTGCCTGTTGATACTGCTGATGTAACTCGGGCAATAAACTTTCATCTTGAGCTAGAAGAGCCTTTTCATTAGAAACTACAATTTCATCGGTTAAACCACTTTTGATCAGGTCATTAGCAAGCGATAGAACATCTTTTTGTGTCTGAATTTTTAGTTCAAGAGCAAACATCCTCTCCTGTAGAGCACGAATATTAATATAATATCTGGCCACCTCAGCAATCACTGTAATTTGTGTGCTATGAACATCTTCTTCTTGTGCTAGCACATCAAAATAAGCCGCCCTGCGTGCGCTACGATTTTTTCCGAAAAAATCAAGCTCCCAAGTGGCATCAAAGCCGGCTACAAAAAGACTTTGGTAGGGGTCCCCTAAGATAGGTGTGCCAAAGACACTCTGTGGTTTTTTTAATCGAAGAGCTGATCCAAAAACATTTAGACTAGGCCATAGGGCCCCACTTTCCATACGGTACTGGGCGCGCAGTTCATTGACTTTTTCTTTTGCAAGTTGCAAGTCAAAGTTTCGATCTAATGCTTTAGCAATCAAATCATCTAAGATATCGTCTTCAAACTGCTTCCACCAATTAATTTCGATCGGTGTAAGGGCTATGGAAAGATCTTTTTGTTCGTTATATCGATCTATCAAAGATGTCTCAGGAAGATCTGTTTTAGGCCCTAGCATACAGCTCGATAGACATCCAGCTAAAGCAAGAAGCACCGCATATTGTTTCATGGATCCTTCACATTATATTGCTTATATTTCTAATCATGAATACATTTTTTTTTATTTTTTTGATATATTTCTCGAAAAAAAAGAGATTGCATTTCATATTACAATACAAAATGAAAATGAAAACCAAAGGATTAATAAAGATGAAACCAAAAATAAAAAAGGGTCTCTTCTCTGTTGTTGGCTTGAGCGTTCTCATTGGAGCTATTGTCTATCTATTGAGTGTCAATGGAAAGACATCGAGCAGTGACCTGACTTTATATGGGAATGTAGATATTCGTGAGGTAGATCTAGGGTTTAGGGTCCCTGGAAAACTCAAAGAGGTATTTGTTGACGAGGGGGACCCAGTTAAACCAGGTGATCTAATATGCACCTTGGATAACAGGCCTTACATGGATAAGGCATGGCAGGCGAAGGCAGAAATGCAATCTGCCAAAATTGCCCTAATTAACGGAAAAAAACAGCTCCAGCGTAGACGGATTGCGCAAATCTCATCAGCTATCTCAGAAGAAGAATTTGAAAATGCAAAGCTTAACTACGCCTCTTTAAAAGCGAGTCTACAAGCAGCACAGGCCAACCTTGCATCAGCCATGACAGACTATGATGACTGCAAATGCTACGCCCCGTCCTCTGGTTATATCCTTACAAGAGCCAGAGAGCCTGGATCGATCCTAAGTGCAGGTGAGACCGTATTTACCGTAGCACTAGACACTCCTGTATGGATACGTGCTTACATCGATGAGCCTGATCTAGGGAAAATAACTTACGGGATGCAGGCTTTAATCTATACTGACACAGATTCAAACCCTGTATACAAAGGACACATCGGTTTTATCTCTTCTGTTGCTGAGTTCACCCCAAAAAATGTGGAATCTCCAAGACTGCGTACAGACCTAGTCTTTCGTCTCCGTATTATTGTAGATAACCCAGATCAAGGTCTTAAACAAGGGATGCCTGTTACGATTAAACTAATGCCCTCTGAGAAAAATATACAAGGGCCAACATCTTGAACGGGCCAGTCATAGAATTACGTAAGCTGTCAAAAACCTTTCCAAAAAGTAAGAAAGCCTCTCTTTCAGAAATCGATGTTTCAATCAGCTCTGGGCAGTTAATTGGACTAGTTGGACCCGATGGAGCAGGAAAAACTACACTCATTCGCCATCTAGCAGGCTTGCTTAAAGCCTCGAGTGGCACAATTGACGTATTAGGCCTCAATCCAATTACGCAAGCTAAAGAGCTACATGATAATATCGGCTATATGCCCCAACGTTTCGGCCTGTATGAAGACTTAACTGTCATACAAAACTTATCTCTATATGCAGATTTACATGGTATTGAAGAAGAAAAAAAACAACCCCTCTTTGCAGAGCTCCTGCAATTTACAGGGCTATCTTCGTTTACAGACCGCCTTGCAAAAAACTTGTCAGGTGGGATGAAGCAAAAGCTAGGACTTGCCTGTGTTCTGCTGAAAAAACCCAAACTTCTTCTGTTAGATGAACCAAGTGTTGGTGTCGACCCGATCTCTCGAAGGGAACTATGGAAAATGGTTACGACTCTGGTTACAGAACATATCACAGTAATATGGAGTACGTGTTATCTGGATGAAGCAGAAAAATGTGAAACGGTCCTGTTATTAAATGAAGGCAAGCTTCTATTTTATGGATCTGCTAGCAGCTACACAGAAAATATGCACAATAAAGTATTTTTAGTAACTCCTGGCAAAGAAGAAAAACGGAATCTGTTGGACACTCTTGCATCAGATCCATCTGTCATCGATTGCACAATACAGGGAGACTCTTTAAGAGTTGTTCTTAAAGAAGAAGGATCCCATCCTATACTACCTTCCGATAAAATTATGATTGCTACACCACCCCGCTTTGAAGACGCATTTATCCATAAGCTAAGCAATAGGATTCCACGAAGTGTCCTGGCAGAGGAGCTAACACTTCAGGTAGAGAAAAATGATCAGGTGATGATCGAAGCAGAAAATTTAAGTAAACAATTCGATCATTTTACTGCAGTAGATCGTATCAGTTTTTCTGTACGTCAAGGGGAAATCTTTGGCCTTCTTGGACCCAATGGAGCTGGTAAATCAACGACCTTTAAAATGTTATGCGGACTTCTGCAGCCGTCGGCAGGAGCTTGTTCTGTCATGAGCCTGAGCCTGCAAAAGGCACCCGGAGAGGCTAGATCGCAAATAGGGTATATGGCTCAAAAGTTTTCTTTGTACGGAGATTTATCTGCTATGCAAAATCTCAAGTTTTTTGCAGGGATTTATCCTGTCCCGGTAAGTGAGGTGACAAAGGTCATTGCAGAAATGATCGATGCATTTGATCTTACCCCTTTTCTGTCTACATCGGCAAAAGAGCTACCTTTAGGGTTTAAGCAAAGGCTTGCACTTGCCTGCGCATTAATGCATAAGCCCAAAGTCTTATTTCTCGATGAGCCTACATCGGGTGTAGACCCGATTACACGCAGGGAATTTTGGGGCCATATCAACGCCCTTGTGAAAAAAGGGATGACGGTCATGATCACAACCCACTTCATGGATGAAGCAGAATACTGTGATCGGATCGGGCTCATTAATAAAGGCAAGCTCATCATGATCGATAGTCCAGATGCGTTAAAAAAAGCTGCGATCTCACCTGATAACCCCACCCCAACTCTAGAAGATGCTTTTATTAGTTTAAGCTTAAAAATGGACAATCCAGCATGAGCTTTTTCACTCAAAAAAAAGAAAACATCAGACGGATTAAAGCACTTATCATTAAAGAGTTCTTTCAAATTCTGCGTGATCCAAGCAGCTTAATTATAGCGACGATTTTTCCCTTCTTTTTACTATTTATGTATGGATTTGGAGTATCGTTGGATGTCTCTAAACTCAATGTCGGCGTTGTATTACAAGATAATAGTGACCCGGCAGAAAGCTTTCTATGTAGCTTAAAAAACTCCCGTTTTTTTGATGTCCACATCTCTAGAAACCCGCAACCTTTCTACGAGCCACTAACTACCTCAGCACTCGATGCAATCATTTGGATCCCTTTTTATTTTTCACAGGATTGGACACGATCCAGATCGAGTATAGATGACATCTGTGCCCCCATTTACGTGATCGCAGATGGCAGCGCTCCAAATACCGCTTCTTTTGCACAAAACTATATCCAAGGGGCATGGAGCAACTGGCTTAAGCAAACGGCTATATCTTCTGATTTACATACCTCCAATCAAATCTCGATCGATTCTCGATTTTGGTTTAATGAAGACTTAAATAGTCATAACTTCCTTGTTCCAGGATCTATTGCGATCGTAGTAACTCTTCTTGGTACACTCCTTACAGCTTTGATGATTGCAAGGGAATGGGAAAGGGGCACTATGGAAGCTCTTATGACCACACCGGTTACAATTGGAGAGATCCTCATGAGTAAACTCATTCCCTATTTTATATTAGGAATGATCGCCATGTGTATTTGTACCGTAGTTGGACATTATATTTTTGAGGTCCCTTTCAGGGGTTCATTCCTTGCTCTAAGTGCTGTTTCTTGCGTCTTTTTACTTGTTGCATTAGCCTCTGGCCTCCTTATTTCTTCTGTCTCTAGAGATCAATTTACAGCTGCGCAAATCTCCCTGATCTCCGCTTTCCTACCAGCTTTTATGCTGTCGGGCTTTATTTTCGAGATCTCTAGTATGCCACTATTTATCCGACTCCTTACCTATATCCTGCCCGCTAGATATTTTGTTTCAAGCCTGCAAACGTTATTTTTAGTTGGAGACGTATGGCCTTTAATTGGGAAAATGTGCCTTATTCTTTCAGTATTTGCAACGATACTTTTTCTTATTATTAGCGTAAAAATTAAAAAGAGACTGGACTAGTATGATTAAAAGGATATATTCCCTTGTTATTAAAGAACTCATTGCCTCATTGCGAGATAAAAAGAGTAGATACATCCTGATCATCCCCCCTCTAGTACAGCTCCTTGTTTTTTCGATGGCAGCGACACTAGATGTCCAAAATGTATCTTTTGGTATCTGTAACTACGATACAGGCCCTATTTCAATTGAGCTAGAGCAGCGGTTTGCAGGATCTCCCACCTTTTCTAATATCAAATACTTTCATCATATGAAAGACGCCGAGCACGCCCTCGTTATGCAAGAGATTTGCGGAATCCTGCATTTTAATTCGACTTTCTCAAAAGATTTAATTGGAAAGCAAAATACAACTGCATTTCTTATCTTTGACGGAAGAAAATCAAATTCGACTCAGATCGTATTAGGTTATGCTCAAAAGATTGTAGACCAGTATAATAGTGAGCTAATCCAAACACAAAAACAGAATCCTCCACCATCGATTCTGATTCAAAGAAACTGGTTTAATCCAAACTTAATTTATCAGTGGTTTACAGTACCTGGGCTTGTTGCGATCCTTGCAATGACAACAAGTCTTACAGTGACTGCTTTATCTATTGCCAGAGAAAAAGAAATTGGGACGTTTGAGCAGTTGCTCGTCTCACCCCTGACACCCATCGAGATCTTGCTAGGAAAAGCAATCCCTGGGGTTATTATAGGGGTAGCCGAAGCATCTGTTATCCTGCTGGCTGGAGTCTTTATCTTTCACATACCCTTTACAGGATCGATCTTGTCTTTTTATTGTAGCCTTGTGATTTTTATTTTATCGATTGTAGGTATTGGCCTTTATCTATCAGCCCTGTCGAAAACTCAGCAGCAAGCGCTGCTGAATATGTTTTTCTTTATCTCCCCATCGATCATCTTATCGGGCTTTGCAACACCTATTGCCAATATGCCTTTATGGCTACAATACATTACAATGGCAAATCCTCTAAGATACTTTCTTATAATATCAAGAGGTGCTTTTCTTAAAGAAATGGGGATAAAAGAAATGATCTCAGGCTCACTTCCTATGGTATGGATCGCTTTAATTACACTTACTGGAGCTGGATTATCCTTTAGAAAAAGGATTAATTAATAACCGATAGCAATCCCAAAAGATCAGTTTTTTTTCAGCCGCTTTTTAGAGTACACTGACTTTCTTGATTTTGAAGAGATCGTGTTTAACGAGTCTCGTATTTTTTTTACTTCTTCTAACTTTAACTCGGTAAATTCTACAACTTCTTTTAAAGAGAGTTTTTTGTGGAGCATTTTTTTAGCCATCGCTATTTGTCTCTTCCTTTCCCCTTCTTGCTTACCTTTCTCTATCCCTTCTGCCAGTCCTTCAATTTTACCTTCAATTTTACCTTCAATTTTACCTTCAATAAATTTTTGGCCTAAAGAAGACAGGTAATCATTCATTCTTTTCTCAGACTCTTCATAAGTAAGTAGCGCTTCAGGACTCCAATGAAAGCGATCGAGTTCCTTATAGGCTTTTTGTATGACAGCATCTTTACCTATGATTTTATCTAACTGCTCAGAAGAGGTTTCTTGAGCGTGTTTAAAGAAATAGCACCATTTTTCCTGAATATTACAGAGTTTATTAATCTGTTTCTTAAACTTAGGGAGCTCTATGAAAGTGAAGGTAAAATCTTTTAAATCATGTTCGTGGGATTCTCTGTCTAAAATCACATGATCCGACTTATACTTTTTTTTATTAGGAAACATAATAAAATCTGCAATAGCTATAAAGACGACCTCTTTTAGATTAGGGTACTTATCCCCGATCCCTGCTTGGGAGCAGTACGTTTTAGAGGCGTAATACTGCGCTCGTTTCTCGAAGCCCTTCGTTCTTGCCACCTGCATCTCTACAATATAAACACTTCCTTGGCTATCTTTGCAGAGGATATCCACAATGCTTGTTTTCCGAGAGGCAATTTCTGGATCTTGCTCGGTCTTTAAAAATTCGACTTCTACGATAGGTTGTTTACTTCTAAAAACAAGAATGTCATTGAGAAAATGAATTAGAATATCTTTATTCTTTTCTGTACCAAAAATTTTTTTAAACGCTATATCGTTTGTTGGATCTAGATATTTTGTAAGCATGGAAAAGCACCTTTAAATCTCATCTATAATTATACCATTAGATCTAGCAGGGGGCAATTATTTTTTAATAAACAAGAAAAAACCAGCCCTTGAGGAATTGTTTTTTTAACATAGAAAAAGCCCTTTTTGTATCCTTAACGAAGACTTTATAATGAACTGCTCTTTGTAAGCCTTCCTAAAGCGTATCCAATGATCCTATCTAGAAGGTAAGAATAGCTAGATCTTGCACCTGCTGCATTTCATCCGTAATTAGGTTTGGCTAGAATCATAATCAAGGATTCATCATTGATATACTTTGCATCCCGCAAGTTAAAATCATCTTTAGGGACCAGCTCCCGGTACAAGGAAGCTATAGGGGGCAGAGTTTTTAAGCACTAGCTCTCTTTGATTCCTTTCTAAAGCGTACTCAATTAAGTGATCCACAAGCTTAGAATAGCTAACACCTGATGCCTGCCACAACCTCGGAAATACGCTAAGCTTAGTAAAGCCAGGAAGGGTATTGATCTCATTCACAATGAATTTGCCAGCATCAGTTAAAAAACAATCCACACGGGCCATACCCTCACAACAAAGAACCTGATAGGTACGTATAGCTATTTCTTGCATCTGCTGTATTTGATCTTCATCTAACCTGGCTGGGATCATAAACGAGCATTGGTCGTTAATATATTTTGCATCCCACGAGTTAAAGTCATCTTTAGGCACCACCTCTCCCGGCAAAGAGGCTATTGGGCAATGATTACCCATTATAGAGCACTCAATTTCTCTGCCTTTAACAAACGCTTCGATTAAAATCTTCCTGTCGTAAGCAAAAGCCAGCTCGATTGCCTGATCAAATTCTTGCTTTGTACTGACCTTAGAAATGCCGATCGAAGAACCGTTGTTGGCAGGTTTTATAAAAAGGGGTAAGCCGAGTTGCTCTACTATCTGCTCAAAACTAAGTGTTGGTTTTTGGAATTCGTGAAATGTAAGGAATGGAGTGACAGGGATCCCTGCATCTCGCAAAAGTCTTTTCATTACATCCTTATCCATACCGACTGCCGAACCTAAAACACCAGCACCGACAAATGGGATCCCTGCAAGCTTTAAAAGCCCTTGCAGAGTTCCATCTTCCCCATGAGTGCCATGGACAATAGGAAAGACCACATCTACAGCTGGATTGCTTGCCTCTAGATTCAGTACATTCAGAAATAAAGAATCGTTTGCAGGAATAATCCCTAATGGCTCTGTGATTCCATCAAGACAAACTCGCTTAGGATCATCCGCATAGGCAAGAAATCTGAGGGGATCACATAAATGCCAGCGCCC
>CAMCLJ010000050.1 GCA_945875745.1 Chlamydia trachomatis | reverse complement strand
GTTTGAAAGTGAAAGAGGACTGAAAAGCACAGTTTCTTGGGTGCTCGGAACAATTGCTGAGTCACAAACAAGGTTTCCCCATTCGCAAAAGAAAGAATTGGTGGCATCAAGATCAAGTTCTACTTTGCCAATCGAGTTGTAACCGGCATAATGATAGAGAGTAAAGGCAGGGATTACTTTCCTTGCCAACATCTCTTTAACTGCCTCTAAAGATAGACTATTTTCCCGTTCGGGGTCATAGCTGGCAGGATTCAAAGAAGAATCCAGAGATTGAACACCATAGACAAAATTTGTATAAACATTTCCAACGCCAAAGGATTCTACTGCAACTTCTAATGCTTTTAAAATACGCTCATAACCGAAATCATCTTTACCGGGACATACAACGCGAAAATGAGATGGATTAAATACTTCGAGTGGAAAATAAATTTTTGTGAATCCCTTCTCACGGAGAAGCGCAATTTTGGAAAAATCCTCTGGAGGCATTAAAGTTGCTAAAACCTGTTCTGCTTTTTGAAAGATGGGCGTTTTTTGAAGTCTTTCACCAATCTGAATGAAATAATCAACCGTCGCATCGTAGCTATGAATATTTCCAGTCGTAATAGCTATAAAACGCAGTCGCTCTTCATTTTGAAGTGCCTTTATTATTGAATTTTCAATTACATCAAGGCTTTTAAAAGTTTTGGGGAATTCTACTTCCTTTTTAAACGTTGGTAAAATTTCACAAAAACGACATTGCTTTTTAGTTTGAAAGTAAAAACAGTAATTACTGGGGGTGATGCCTAATAAATCAGTGCCGAGAAATGAACAAATAGATGAAATCGGTAATTCAGATACTTTGCATTCAGAAAAACCAGGTCGATTTACAAGTCCAACAGGAATGCATTCGTCATTTTTTTCATTGCGAATTTGATAACCTGTTGTAGACGATTCTAGGATGAAGGGAGAGTTAGATCGATACCGAATCCGAGCAATTATTTGATAAGGAAGAAGTAAATCATCAGGGATCGGTTGATCTATTTTTTCATTTGAATGCGCATAGAGGTGGATTTTTTTTAAAGAAATTGTAGCTGGAAATTCAGTATGTGGAGCAACACGGCATCCACGGACAAGAAGTGCCGCTTTCCAATCAAAAATTGATTCAATATCAAACATGTTCCGCTCTTAAAATAATTCGACGAACTGCTCGGCTTTGAGCAAGCGTTAGGTATGTTGTAAACCGACGGATTAATTGGGAAGCCTCATCTTTCCCCATTTCAAGAGATAGATTTGGAGAAAGTTCTTCCATCTTGTGACACCATCGTTGTAGCCATTCTATGTAAGAGGCGGTGGCATCTGACCACTCGCATAAAGCCCATCCATGTTGAAATAATTCATGCTGAACTGTTAATGAAGAGAGAAATTGAGTTTCTCCTATCGCTTTTTTTTCATCTGCATTTAAAGAAGTATAGGCCAGGTTTAAAAAAAGAAGGAGCTGGCCACCAGGCCGAGTTATACGGTGCCAAATATTCAGGATAATGGGTAAAGGTTGGCCCCAATAAAGGCTGCCTATGCAAATGACAGCATCAAAAGTATCGGCTGGATATGTTGAGAAGCTGCCAAAGTCTCCTGTAAAAAACCGGCATTTTCCTGCAAGATTGGCCTCAAGTGCTAATTTTGTTGCCTCTTTTGTCAATTCCTCTCCTAGATCAATCCCGTCTACAAAAAGTGGGAATTCATTAGCCAAAGGAAGACTAAAAGCTCCATTCCCACATCCTGCATCAAGAATGCGGCTACCAGAAGGGAGAGACATCATTTTTATTCTGGCCTGAATTTCAGGATAAATTGCACTGCTCGTTTGGCCTCGATATTCCTGATCATGTGCGGCAGCAGCTAGCTCCTTCATAAGCTGTGAACGCTGATAATTTTGATATTCAGCAGCAATTTTCGTCATTCAGCAAACCTGCTTGGTGTCATAAGGACTTCTGAAAGCTCTTTATCTTTTGGGTGGACTTGTATTGTAGAAGGAAGCTCGAAGCGATTTGGATTTTTCCATTTTTTAGATAGAGCTTCCCAAGCAGGAACATGAGGATAATAAGGAGGGAGGAGTTGATCTTCATTAATCATCTTCAAAGCTGAAGAAAAACGACAGTCTAGAGAAAGACGGAATTGTTTAGTTTCATTGACACCAGACCGATGCAAGGTCAATGAATGCATAATTAAAAGATCCCCAGGACGATAATGAGTTTTACACCAAGGGAAATCGGTTAAGTGCTCTTCAATTGCTGTACAACCAAAACGTCCCTCACTGTTTGCTTGCATGGCGTAAAGACCGCTGTGATGGCTTTGAGGAGATATCTCTAATCCTCCTTGTTCAGGAGGATAGTCTCCTAGGGGAATCCATGTAGTGAAAGTATCTCGTTCCCCTTTCACATAAACCAAATCCTGATGAGGTGGGACTCGATCTTTTGGGTTCATCGAATATGGATAGGTGATTCTGACCATTTTACGAGGATGGGGATAGATAGGCTCCTCAAGCAGCGTGCTTAAAAAAGAACATAAGGAGGGGTGTTGCGAAATTTCATGTAAAGATTCTTCCTGCATTAAGACACTAATACACTGGTGAAAAGAAGGTGAATTAATGCGGTTGGTAGGCTCTACAGCTATAAATGTACCAGCTTCCCGTTGTCCCCAGCCCTCAGATTCCAAAACATTAATTATACGCTCACGAAGGGAGAGCACTAGGCTAGGTGGAAAAAATGAGCGGATGAATAGATAGCCATTCTTATGAAATGCAGCTTGTAAATTGGGTATTGAATCCGTTATTTTCGATTCATTTAAAGTTTGCATAGAACCTCCTGGTTTCTTTGTAACGATTTAAGATCAGGAAAAACATCGTAAAGCACTCGAGTGTATAAATTTATGTTTGGATCTTCAACGGGTTCTACTGTCAAAATTTGCAGGCCAAACGAGAGTGCATAGCCAACTTCCATTAAAGCGGCCTTGCCTATATAACCATCAAAATTCGCCAAAACAAGAAACGCTGACGTCCTAATTTTGCCGAACACAGAATCTTGGAGTAATCGTTTATCGTGAATAGGATCTGCATCAAGAAAAACAAATTCCTCATTAGGGTTTAGGGCAAATGAACCAACAGGTGAAAGGACATTGACTCCGATCTTCTCAAGCTGATGTTTGAGCTCATAGAGCTGACGGAGGTGACGTCTATAGGAACCGCTAATAACGGTCCGGAGAGATTCAGGATTCATCGAGCTCCTTTTCTATTCATAAAGATGGCTCCAGCTACGAAGGTCCCAAGAAGAGCACAAGACCAAAGAGCAGCATTACGAACTGTCCATTGTTGGGTTTGTGAAGAACGGTTGGCGGCCATTTTCTCAGTTTCGGCTAATCGATCCAGGCGTTTTTGGACATGGCCACAAATTTGATGCAATACTTCTCTTGGGGGGATCGTATTGTTGAGTGGAAATCTTTCTACTGCATCACGTCGATTCATGCTATGCAAAATCCCTTCACGGTTATCAGAAAACATTTTTAAACGACGTTCAGTTTTGCTTTTGTCTATATCTTCTGCACGGTGCTCCAATTTCACCATTTTCCCTTTCTTTGCCTCGATAGGACAAAATCCAGGCCAAGGATTTTCATCAAATTGCCTTACTTGATGACCACAGTCTGGACAAATACAACGGCCGGGGAGTCTTTCCCAAATATCCGCTTCAGGGACGTCCATAAACACGGGAACGTGAAAATCGTTTTCTCGTAAAATCACTTCTCTCGTTGCATCGCCTTGTTTTTCTGTGCGAGGAAATCCATCAAGGATAAATCCTCGCTGACAGTCTTCTTCGGCCATTCGCTTTGTCATCATTCCAATAGGGATTTCATCCGGCAAATAAGCGGGATAGTATTGTTTATCAAAAGCTTGAATCATCCAGCCTAACTTTGAATTTGCTCGGAACTCATCGCGAAATAAATCTCCTGCTGATACGTTTGGAATGCCAAATAATTGAGAGAGCATATCCCCTTGAGTGCCTTTTCCAGATCCAGAGGTTCCAATTAGGTTCAAAACAAGGCGTCTTTTTGAATCAAAAACTAATGATTGATTCCCTTTTCGTAAAACCACTGAAGCTGCATTTTGGATTCTCTGCAAGTCTGGAGAGGTTTTGGGATCGAGTCGTTGCCAAATACGATCTCCATATAGAACATCAAAAGCTTCATCTTGACCTTTTAATAATGGCATTAATTTGAAAGCATGAATTGAAACCCATTCATATTGAGAGTGTTCTTTTGGATCTATCTTAATTACAGGACGATCTTTCAATTCTGCGTGATAGAGATGAATCACATAGTCCCAACCGGGAATTCTTGCATACCGATGTCCGTGATACTGAACTTGATCTGGAGATAATTCGATTTGCGTTTCTTCTTGTAATTCCCTTAAAACCGTTTGAGTGGGAGTTTCACCTTTTTCAGCTTTACCTCCCGGAATGCCCCACGTGCCGGGTTGATCTTCTTTGTGACAGCGCATCAACAAGAGGAGATGTTGGTTATGTTCGAGAAAAAGGGTTGAAATTTCTGTTTTAGGTTTAAAATTTGGGAAAGCGTTTGGTGAACTTGCTAAGATGGGGGTAACGCTCATACGATTTGCTCCTTGAGTAATTTTTTTAAGGCGGTCTGAAATGGCGCGCTTTTCATTAATGCATTGGTTTTTTCCAAAAAAATTCGATACAGCATATCTACCGTTTCCTTTGGGAGAGATGAGGAAGGCTGTTCGCGCTCTAAAGCCGCCCATACAATAGTGTTGAAAAATACAAATGCTCGGAACAGAACGATTTTTTCGCTTGCCAAAGGGTCCGATGTTGGATAAAAGCGTAAGAGTTCCTCTGGTTCTATCTGGCCAATCACTGAAAGGTGAGCCAAATCCCACATAGGATCGTTAGAACGAGCTAGTTCCCAATCATGTAGATACAGATGCCCATCTTGACGGAAAAAATTTTCAGGAGAAGGGTCATTATGACAAGGAACCCGTTGAAAACGGTCGATTGGAATTTGGGACAGACAAGACTTTAACTGTCGAGCGATCTGATGAACTTCTTCTGTAAAAAATATCCCTTCATGCTCGGCTTTTTCCGAGGTGGCGATATATCGTTCTAAAAGATCAAATTCAACACTGATCGGAGCTGTTTTGCTTGTATGAAGACGGTGTAATATTTCTAGAGCTTCTCCAAGATTCAAGGGGTTTTGAAAGTCAGTTGCAGAACAGGAGGATCCGGAAAGAAAAGGGGTCAATAAATAACCTTCCTGTTCGTCGTATCCATGAACTTTCAAAAGCGAAAACCCTTCTTTATTGGCCCAGTCAAGTACAACCCGTTCTTGTTTTTGGTTGCATAGACGATGTGAAACATCATTCGGAACTCGAAGAACCCACACATTGCCAAAAGTATCTCGAATTTTAAAATTTCTATTGGAAAAACTGGTCAATTGCGATTCGACATGAATTTCACTGCGCAAAAACAATTTTAGAAATTGATTTATCTTACCTTGAAACAACATTGGAAAATGAAAAATTTCTGATGGCAAGCTCGCTTCAATTCTATTCATATCTCAATGCTCTTGGGCTTTCCTTTGATCTAGAAATTTCAAAGCAATATCGAGTGCTTCAGGGAACCAAGCAGTAAATTCGTGACGCTTTGTCATGAGATCTTTTTCTAAGTCTTTAACATTGATCCATTTGAATGCGTTCGCTTCTTCAGAATTCAGATAAATATTGAGAGGATTATGAAAAGCAGCAAATACATGATCGATTTCATGTTCTGTCATGTTTTAATGATCTCGAGAATTTGGTCGCTGATGGGTAGCATTCGATTATCACCATTTTTCGTATCGAATAGGAGGAAGATACGATTTTCTAGATCGACATCTTTGCCTCTTAAGCCGAGGATTTCAGATTTTCTAGCACCAGTTGTTAAGGCGATCAACGACATAAAATGTGGGGCAACCTGGACTTGAACCAGGGACCAACGGGTTATGAGTCCGTTGCTCTAACCAACTGAGCTATTGCCCCGCAAAAGGACCTGATACTACTTACTCAAGCTTGGTAAATCAAGTGTTTTTTCAGAAATCTAGATTTGAGCCGCTTGATAAAATGCTTGTTTTAGGTTGTGCTCTATTTGATTTAGCTCTGACTCTGTGTATTTTTTTCGTATTGGGTGGTCCCAAACTGTGCCTGGCCAAGCCGGATCATTTTGATATCTACCAATAATATGTAGGTGTAGCTGCGGGGTTTTATTGCCGATAGCTGCCACATTTAATTGGTCTGGTTTAAACAGATCCCAAATAATTTTTTGCGCAAGGGATCCTTCTTTATGAAAGAGGATCTGATCATCTAACGATAGATCTATGATCTTTGTAACATTTGGTTTTTGAGGTATCAAAAGGATCCAAGGATAGAGACATTCATCTTCTAGAAATACCTTGCAAAGAGGTAGGTCGATGATGTGGTGTTTTTTTTCGAAATTCGGATGTAAAGTAAAGGTCATAAGATAAATTTTTTTAAAAAAAAGTCGGGCTGATCTGCTTCATAGGATAGAATCTTTTCTATGGGCTGTCCCTCTGCGATCCTGTCTGCCATAATCCCTGTGTCTGTAATTAAAGCAGAGGAGAGTCCAAAATTACTCGCTCCACGGACGTCAGTTTCTGGAGTGTCTCCAATCATCACAACCTGATTGGGTGAGGTAATATCATGCTTTTCAAATTCAGCCATTGCTCGTGCAAAAGCTGGCCTAAATGGTTTGCCAATATAGTGTACAGATCCGTTTAGATCCTGGTATCTTTTAGCAAGACTGCCCTGACGAATGACAGCTCTGGGTGGTTTGCCTTCATGGGCAAAGAGATCTGGATTGGCACATAACATGGGCAGGTTATAAGATAAGCACTCTGCGATTTTATCTTCGAATACCTCTAAATTAGTTTGATCGATCCCATGAATTTGAGGTGTAGACACATAAATAAATTCGGCTTCGGCAAGATTACTCGTTTCTGTAAATGGGGTATCCGAAAAGATTTCATGATGGATACTTAAACCTGGATAGGGGCCGCCTAGCACAAAGTATTTACCCAATGAGGTTGGAAAAGGCATTTTATTCGCCAGAGCCTGCTCCCGTGTCAGCTCTCCGGAAGTAATTAAGAAATGAAAATGCTCTCCCTTATGGAGTCCATGACGGCTTAGCTTCTCAATTTCCGATCTTGCAATTTTAGTTGCGTTAGACAGAATGCCCACGATTTTTCCTTGCTGGACCAGAGTTTTCATAGCTGTTTTTGCATCTGGAAATAATCCAGATGCATCACCCATCCAAAATACCCCGTAGGCGTCTAAAAGAACGCCTTTAAAAGACGCTGCGATATCTAATAAGTCTTTATATTGGATTTGTAGGGGCATGGGTAGGACCTTATTATTGATTGTATCGGATTATAACTGTTTCGCCCAATCCTTTCTAGATACTTGATTCAACAGATTTCTTAAACAGCCTCTTTTTATAAATTTTAAAAATTAAATTTGCGGTTTTTTTTATGATGCGGTAGCCTCGAAAACAATATATATTTTTTAGCGGTGTTCCGATCGAAAGAATCATTGCTTAAATAGATCCATGAAATTTTAAAGAGCGATTTATAATGAAGCGAAATTCTATAAAGGTATTGTTTGGTGTGTTGACCTGTTTTACAGGATGTCTTTCCCTTTTAGCTGATACGGACGCTCCTTTAGTAGACGACGATTTAGCGCCCCAAGTTAAGGTATTCGATTCCGGCTCGCTCACATATGTTACCAACGAGCTGCTGACACGAACTGATAGTCTGCCGGTAGATGAAATGCAAGATGCAACAGACCCTTATTTAGAGGGATATATCCAAGCTCTTGTCGATATGCATTTTTATGAATATCGGGTGATTGTCACTGTTAAAAATCACCATGTTTTTCTTTCCAATCTTCCAACTAATGAATTAATTGCCAACGCCATTGTTTCTTTTGTTGGGGATTTGCCTGGGGTTAAATCAGTCGATATCCAGGATCTTACTGAAGAAGAGAAAAAAGAAAAGGAAAAGTACACTGAGCAACCAAGGGTCAATGGGATATGGTTTCCCCAGTCGACAATTGTTTTTCAGCCACTTATCGCAGATCCCAGAGAGCCGTATTATTATGCAGCCTATAGGTACGGTGATAAGGTTATTGGCAAGCAAGTAGCTTCAGTTGCTTTGGGTGATGATTTTCCATTTTTCAGATGGCGCGATGTACTGCGGTGGCATGGAGACATGCAAATAGGTATTCAGGGTGGTGTTTGGGCGGTATTTAATTATTGGCATATTCAAAATAAGCCAGATAACCAATCTTGTGAACTTGTGAATGCTGATTATTTTTTTGGGATCCCTTTAACATATGGGGTAGATCGTTGGGCTTTTCGTTTGCGTCTCTATCATATTTCTAGCCATTTAGGCGATGAGTTTTTAGTGAATAATCCTGAGTATTATGATGATCGGGTCAACCCTAGTTTTGAGGCCTTGGATTTTACAACATCCTATCAATTTTCTGGTCACTTAAGGGCTTATGGAGGTCCTGGTGTAATTATTCATAGTGACTCTTCTTTTCCAATGAAAACCCTGTATGTTAAGTATGGGGCAGAAGTGCATGTGCTTGGAAAAAAATTATACTACCATAAGCTTTATGGGACACCCTTTTTAGCCTTGCACTTTGAAAATTGGCAGGTCAGAGATTGGAACCTCGATTTGTTTATTAAGACGGGATATGAACTATCTAAATTGCAAGGAATTGGTCGCAAAATGCGTGTCTACATAGACTATCATCATGGATATTCTTATGAAGGACAATTTTTCTTACGTAAGACACAGTATGGAGAGTTAGGTCTGTCTTGGGGTTTTTAAAATATCCTAAGATGGTTCCTATTTTATGTTTTTAGCGTCCGGATACCGGCTCTATTTACTTTTTAATTTTTTACAATCACAAAACCATCGTTATAAACAGGGCCTCTCGGTCCAATTTCTAAATTGCCGCTAAAAAATTTTCTGTAAATTTTTAGACCTTGGTGTGCATTTTGAATGCAAAAAAAACAGTTGCTAACCCACTCAGATCCAGTGATTGTCCCTGATTCCAGGTTGCATTGAAAGCGAGAACTAACTTTTGCTTTCCAATAGTCAACAGGACCGAATAATAATACCGGTGTGGCAGTGGTTGATCCTACTTTACGTCTGACTTCCTCTAAGCTATATTCGAAATCTGTCCCTATACCACCTTCTAAAAAAATGGGAAAATCTAGATTAAATTCCGCTTGTCTTTCTACCAGACGATCTAAACGATAGGTCATTTTGATGTCTATGTAAGGGTTTTGCATTTGCTCTTCGAAGACAGAATTATCTTTATGTGTGAAATCAACAATGTTGGCGCAAGAGAGTAATTTAAGCTTCCTGGCAATTTTATTGGCTAGTTCCATTACCCCAGCTCCTCCTCCTGTAATAAGAGCAATCGGCGTACTTTCATTAAGTAGGGCGTGGTTGACTTCTTTTTTCATTGCTTCAAGCCCTTCAAGTAGTAGGGTTAGTTCGGTTTCAAAATTGCCTGGGGTTTTATGTGATCCGTATACGCCAAATGAGCTCGATTTAATAAAGGGCTCAACAAGATGTAAAGGGACAAACATGCCTGTATCTTTATCTGGTTTAGGAACATATTCTAAGATTTTTTGAGTTACTTCATCTACCCAGTAGGTTGGAATTGCAAATTTTGCCAGGTCGTGAAGCATTGAACGATCTTCGTGGGAAAAAAAATCAGCACCGGTAAAAGAAGGTTTCTGAAAATAAATTCCTTTTAAGCTACTTTGTATCTGGTCTGCCAATAGCATTTTTTTAAGAAGGGGCGATGGGAAGTGCCTAGAAAATAGCAGCCCTTGAGAAGTGATCAGACCGTCTTGTATTGCTTTAAGAAAAGGGTAGGAGGGTTGCTGTTGGATGTATCGATCTACCATGTGTGCCTGTCTTTCTGGATCGTAGATGAGGCCTGGGAATTCATGTTGGTGAGGCTGCCTAGTAATCCAATCCTGTACTTTTAAATTGCGCAGTTGTTCCCCTTTCATAATAAATACTGCACATTTATGATGTTCTGGCTTGGGCGCTGTATCAAAGGCTTGAAATACCACTTCTGGTTTTTTTAGATCGTTTTGTAGTTGATCTTTGTCACTGAAAAAAACGTGTTCTCGATGGGGCTCTAAAGTGAAAAATTCTAAGGGGATGATGTTAATTGCTGAGGTTGATTGACCAAATAATTCATAAACATCACCCGATGCGCTTGTATCGGGTTCTAAGATCGATGCAGAGGTGTGAACGTATCCTTTGGGTAGCAGCTCATTGACTACTCTTCCGAATGCCGTTCTAATGTGAAGGGGTTGTGTTTTAACAAGTAAGATATCATCTGCTTTGCCTTCTCTTTTGTTTTCTTTTTTCCACTGTTGATGGAGTTTGAGAATGTGCCGTACCTGGCATTTTGGCTCTTTTAACGCCAGACCAAGCGTGGGTAAAAAACCTTCCATGCTTGCATCGTAACAGAGCGTTCCAGGTAATAAATTTAAAAAAGCAACGGTTCTGCCATCGATTTTTTCGAGGGTAAGGTCTAAGCTGTTTTCTGGATCCCCTAAAAATAATAAGGGTCTTCCTAAACGGTCCATTCGATTAAACATTCGGGTTAGGTAGTCTGGATCTTTCACTTTTCTGTTTGGGTCAGCGGCAAATAATTTTCCTATGCACGAGCCTTCTTGTAAATACTCTAACATTTTTGCAGCTAAGAATGATCTAGCATGCAGCGCTACCTTAATACGAGCGGTCATTGTTTTATGATCAATTTCGTAATCTATTCCAATTCCGTCTAACCCAATTTGTGCAAGGGTACTTTTAATATTGAAAAATACCATTGTACTCGGTATGTAAAATCCTCGAAATGCTCTGGAAATACCTTCTATACGAACCTCGGCAATAGCTTCCCTATCTGATTTTCGTTGGTATGCGGTAATTTTACCATCTGGTGTTATTAGGTCATATATATCTGAAATAAGATAGCTTTCCATGCAAACCCTTTTAGACTGTTTTTCTTTACCTTATGCAATTATATGAAAAAAAAGAAGAGAACAATGTTGTGTGGGAAGAATGTTCACAACTAGAAGGGTTTTTAGCGAAAATAGTCTATTTTTTTCATAGTGTTTTTATTTTTTTTTTGTTTTTTTT
>CAMCLJ010000049.1 GCA_945875745.1 Chlamydia trachomatis | reverse complement strand
GTGGGGGCGGGGGGGAAACCATTTTCGATTCTTTCTTCGGTTTTGACAGCGCAGGCGGAGGATCAGCAGAGCAACAAGGCTCTAGCAAAAGGATGAATCTCTCTTTATCTTTTGAAGAAGCAATGGCTAGTGTCGAAAAAGAAGCATCCATAACTAACTATGTTGGATGTGAACCTTGTAGCGGTTCCGGTGCCGCCTCAAAATCAGGGATTAAACGATGTCCTCGCTGCCAAGGACACGGACAAATCCATCAAACACGCGGTTTTTTTAGCATGGCTACTACCTGCACACAGTGCGGGGGCAGGGGGCAAATAATTTCTGAACCTTGCAAAGAGTGCAACGGGCAAGCGCGTATTAAAAAGAAACAAAATATCAAGATTAAAGTCCCTGCAGGTATCGACTCTGGTATGAGACTGAAACTCTCGGGCCATGGAGATGCGGGAGAACACGGCGGACCACCTGGAGATCTTTATGTTTATATCAATGTCGAACCTCACAAGCTCTTTCAAAGAGATGGCGATGATTTAATTCTCGAATTACCTATTACGTTTTGCGAGGCTGCACTAGGATCTAAAAAAGAGATTCCCACAGCTCTTGGAGGAATTTGCAGGGTTAACATCCCTGAAGGAACTCAATCGGGAAAAGTTCTTCGGGTAAAAAACGAAGGATGCCCTAACGTTCACGGTCAAGGAAGAGGAGATCTACTTATAAAAATTGTGACAGAAACCCCTGTCGATCTAACAGAGCGACAAAAAGATATTCTGAAAGAATTTGCTGCTATGGAAATGGAATCCAATTCTCCACGCAAACAAACATTTGTAGATAAGTTAAAAGTTTTTTTTTCAAAAAACTAAAAACTCTAAAATATACAATCTCAAAGGGGGCAAGCACACCTTAAGCCCCCATCAATGACAACTACTAAGTAGTATAAAAATTTTAATTTATATAGAATATCCGCTTCTTAATTGAAAAAAGGAAGCACCATGCAATTTTTCGGAGGTCTCCAAAGGATCCTAAATCCATTTAAAGAACTTGAAATTTCCTTTTGGTTGCATATGTTATTATTTTTATTAATTGAATATACAACCTTTTTGCTAAACACTATTTCGCATCAATTGAAACTCACTCTCAACTTTCGCCTTAAATTTTCAGATCTCATAGCTATTAGGCCTACACCGAAGCAAATAAAGTCACTTTCTCATCGGAGATTATCATGAATATCAATATCTCAGAGGCATATATCTACCTAGTAGAAAATGTAACACCATCTATAATGCATGAAATGGGAAGGGATGTAGTGACCACCATCGTTATAGCCAAGGTCTTTTCTATTATGCCTCCCTTCCATTCAACTATTTTTGGACTAGCAAGCGTTGCTACAGCTTTAGCTTTAGACATGATAAATGAACCGTCAGCATATGAAAGCACCTTATTTAAGGTAATACGAATCGCTACCTTTTTAATCGTTCCCAGCGCGTTAGGGCACGTAACTCTTCTTGCTATGGGTTGCAGCAGCACATTTGCCAGCTCCCTTCTATTAACCGGAGCAATTACACTGAGTAAACACGCAGCCGCCAGCGCATGGAATCTATTCTGCTCAAGGGCCTCTACATTTATACACACCTCTGAGCCACAATTAGCAGAGCCTGAACTAAACCTATGAGGGTGACTAAAACACATACATAACCTAAACCGACAAAGAACCCATCGTCATGTAAAAGCCCGAAACACAAGAGCAATAGACTCCATGCAGCAAATAAATTAGCTATAGGCATAGGACAAGGGATTAGAAAAACTAAACCTAAGATCACAACTAGGATTGCATTGATTTTTTTAAATATCCTTCGGTGACAAAAGTATTCCAAACGTGGCTTTATAATTCCTTTAGTAAGACGAAGTAATTTTATCCAGAAACCTGAAATTTTTTTAATTTTACCTAACAAGACTTCCCTATTTCTAATGTTTTTCGGTAACCAAAACACTTTACCCAAAAACATCCGGATACCCATAAACACAATCAACGCTCCAACAGGAATAGAAAGAAAAGGATTATAAAGAGAAAGACAGAAAGGGGCTACCATACAAATGATTGCCAGATCCATTTCTTTACCAGCCATAATTTTTAAAATTCTCTCAGCTGTTATATTACCCTTCTGGGATTTCGATCGAAAAATCGCCAAAGTATCTTCTAAATTTCTGTACTTCGATATTTTTTTCAAGGTAATGGCCTTTGTTAAATTGTTTATTCATCCATATATACTAAAAACAAACTCTATTGAGTACTACATTTTTTGTAATTGATGACTGAAAGAGCTTGCTTGCGTGATGTAGGCGATAAATTAAATAATAAAATTGACAAATAGCAAGAGGGAAATTATTATTTTTTACTAATGCTCATTCAGCACGGGAAGGCGTATATGAAGTATTTAATAATACCCATCTGGTTATGTTTTGCGAACATAACCCTACCTACACACCTTATTGCCAATTTACACGACAACTCTATTACCTATATAGACCCTGCTTGCTTTCAATCCATCGATGATCTGATTCAATTTGAAACATTACAGATTTTAAAAGCAGCTTCAGATGAACCTATTAGCTTATCAGAAAAATATCTTTCCAGAGCAGAAAGCTATCTTCTCAGCGGAAATCATAATCTGGCCTTCTTTGATTTTCAAAGTGGATACGAAATAGCTAATGAATGTGATAATGATACTAAAAAACCTCTTCACTTTCGCGCACTGTTTGGGCTTGCTATCATTTATGGCCAAAATGATATGTTTGATGAGTTCGATACTTCGATCCTTTCTTTGAAAGAGATTCTTAACTCTTATCCATGCTCTTGTAATCCTGATAATATCAGTGTAATTCCTACCAGTAGATTGAAGAATTGCCATAAAAATAAACCAATTTATGGCCCAGATAAGATTTCTAAAGCAGAATGTGCAGAGAATGTCAGAGGCACAGCGAAATCATGCCAATACCTAATAACATTTGTAAAAAAGTCCAGCGTACAAGTAGTTCTCAATATACTTATTGATGACTTGGAAACACGGGCTCTCAATTGTTGCTACGCTGGAGGGCTATGGAAAGCGTGTCTTGGCCCTCTTATAGATAAATGGCAACTATGGAATACTAAATGGAATGTCCTCGGAATTCCACCAGACCCTGCATGGGACTAACCTAGGAAACAAAATGCAATCAGCTCATTTCAACTTTCGTCTTATCTCACTCATTCTTTTAGCTATATCCTCTATAAAAGCAGAAGACACAAAGGCACAACTTCCTGAAACTAAATTCCTTTCTTATAACATCCAAGACAGGCCTAATCCGAACATAGATAACCCCCTAAAAGGGTTGTCTCAATTTCTTTTTTTCCCCATGTATCCTGCTAAAGACAAACCAATGGCTGATAGAATTTTTGCTCTTATAGAAAAAAAATTAAATGGATTTGGCAAAGTCAATAAACCCAAACTAATTGTAAATACAGATCAAGGAGAAGCAATTGATGTCAGTATTTTTCAGATAGGGACAACCCTTGTTTATTTGATTCAAGATTTAAAAGACTTTTCAGGAAAAGATACAGGATTTATCAGAGCTTCTTTGAATTTTACAGCAAGCATCGAAGTGGAAAAAACAAAGACAACTTGCTACCCTTATGTTTGGTCCTGCAACTGCTTTCTAAAAGGTTCTACGGGGGAAAATCTAGAGAGTCTAATCTCAACATCCCTAGATGACCTTCTTAAGCAGTTTACCGAAAGCTATAAGCTAGTGAATTCAGATCAGCCTCTATTTGTACTACAAGGCAGCGAAATAAAATAAGGCGGAGAATGGGGGCTTGTAACAGTGAACCTATACATTATTAAAATGAATAAGTTTGTAACCATCCAAGATGCAGACCGACGCGCGCTCTTCCCAATGTATGCCATAAAATACCTTCCTAATTTTTCACACTGACCCGCCAGTGGCCCAGCGCGCAATTTACCTCGATTATCAGAAGGATATAAAATTATGCAAATTACTCATTATAAGCATTCCAGAAACAAAAGCCGAACCTGCACCCGCTACTAACGGAAAGGATTTTAAGTCCCATCGAATCCACAATCGGCTACAAATAACTAACAAAATTTCAAATAGATAACCTGTAAAGGTTTAGATTAGATCAAATGCATTTGAAAATTTGTCAAAATATTTTTTAAGTACTTGATATAGAATATGCTCGGAACAGGAGTCGAACCTGCACCCGCTATTAACGGAAAGGATTTTAAGTCCTCAGTGTCTACCATTCCACCATCCGAGCTTAATACAAGGAAAAATCTTGCTACACCTTGTATTGAAAATGTAGCAAGACTTTATTGCCTATGCACGATTAGAAGCAAGAAAAATTAGATTCTTTTTATTTTTCTTCCGATAATTCAGAATCACTAACCGGGGCATGGACACTTTTTGTCTCTGACAGATCGGTAGTATTTTCCGCTTCCTGTGTTTCCGAGCGACGCTCTACCTGCTTGGTAAAAAAAACGCCTTCAAGCCCTTCTTTATCTTTGTAACGTCCAATAGTGTCCGCAATAAGCGTTGAGGGAGGGGGAAATAATGTGCTGAATATAGAAGATGAAACTTTAACTGCTTCATCTTCATTACCACCTCCTTCCTTTGAAGGTGATGGCATATCATTAGAATTCTGGGCAGGTGACTGATCTTGCTTCTCTTTTTCAATCCACTCGCGCCTTTCTTCAGCCAAACGTCTTCTTCTATGACGCCTTCTATCCCGCTTCTTATTATCTCCACGGGAATCAGCTGTTACTTCAGCACTTGACTCTTCGGGCATATCCTGCGCAATATCTTGCGAAGAAGTGTCAAGATCATCGGACTTATCAACAATGACTTCTTTATTCACTCGGACGGCCGCTTCTCTACCTCCACCGATTTTAATACTTCTTTCATGAACGGTATTTTTTAACGCAACCCTAGTTTCTTTTACCTCAATGACCTCATAATCGGTCACTGGAACCAGAAATGCCTTAGGACGCTCTAAACTTCTAAAAAAAAATGCGCTTCCAAAAGAGACTACTTCAATTGCATCAACAAAATAATCTTCAGTTGAGGCTCCTCGACTGCTTTTAACACAAAGCTTATAGCCGTCTTTAGGAGATATAATCGTTTCAATAATTGGTTCTCGTGTGAAATTCACGGGAAAGTCCATTGTTATAAGGTTTTTGTTTACCAAAAGTTACGCCGCTACAGTTTTGAAGAAATAGGCTGTACGTAACAGATGGCTATCAATTATATAATTTCGCTTGTTGCGACATATACAGCATTAAGTCGACGACACGATTGGAGTATCCCATCTCATTGTCATACCAAGCAACAAGCTTAAAAAATCTACTACTTAGAGCGATTCCAGCTCCTTTATCAAATACACATGAGGCGGTGCTTCCTATGAAATCGGAAGAGACCAACTCTTCTTCACAATACTCTAAAATCCCCTTCATTGATCCGTTAGCAGCTTGTTTCACCGCTTCACAGATTTTTTCATAAGAGGTGTCGACTGACAACCTAACTGTTAAATCCAAGGCTGACACATCCATCGTAGGGACTCTAAATGCCATCCCAGTCAGTTTACCTTGCACTTCTGGTATACATAACCCAACGGCTTTAGCAGCACCTGTTGAGGAAGGTATTATATTAATACTGGCTGCTCGACCACCCCTCCAATCTTTTTTCGACGGACCATCTACGGTAGGCTGTGTCGCTGTTAAAGAATGAATGGTAGTCATTAATCCTTCTTCTATTCCAAAATTATCTAACAAAACTTTTGTTAAAGGAGCTAGACAATTAGTTGTACAAGAAGCATTCGATACAACTCTATGTTTTTTTGGATCAAACACACGTTCATTCACCCCCATTACAAGGGTAGGGATATCTCCCTGTGCAGGAGCAGTGATAATAACGCGCCCTGCACCAGCATGAATATGCATTTCAACATCTTCTTTTTTGATAAAACGGCCGGTAGATTCAATAACAAAATCCACTGCAAGTTCTTTCCAAGGCAGTTTCTGAGGGTCTTTTTCAGATAACACCTGTGTTTTTTTACCATTAACAATTAATGCATTCCCTTCAGCTAAAATCTGCAAGCGAGGGGCTTTATGCACCGAATCGTGCCGAAGCAAATAAGCCAGATTATCTGCCGGAACAAGATCGTTAATAGCTACAACATCTACATCTTTGTACCGTTCTGCAAGAATGCGAAAGACAAGCCTTCCTATTCTCCCGAAACCATTAATCGCTACTTTCACAACCACAAATTTCTCCCGATAAAGCAGTACAACAATACAGAGACACACATTGTTTTTGGATAATAAACCAGAGCATGAAGATTGTAAAGTAGAATATAGAAAAGAAAAAGGGATAAAAAGTCAAAGAAACGCTCGGACCGAAGCACGAGCGTTTCAAATCAAAAACTTATTCCGAAAGATACTCAATGTAACATGTTGAAGCATTATCTCCAACTCGTTGCGCTTTACGAATAATTCGAGTATACCCTCCGTTACGCGTAGCGAAACGTGGGCCTAGTTGATCGAACAACTTCCCAACGACCACACGGTCAGTATTAAAGGATTCTTTATTATTATTTGTCTTAGCATCTCTAGCTTCTTTAGGAGTCAAAGCGTTATAACGAATCATAAGCTCGGCAATAACCTGACGCTTACTTGCAAGACTGTTTTTCTTTGCGAGCGTTATAAGACGATCCGCATGTCTACGGAGCTCTTTTGCTTTTGTCACAGTTGTTGTGATTCTCTCATGCTCAACTAAAGACTTGAGCATATTCGCTATAAGACATCTTCTGTGAGAACTAGTTCTCCCGATTTTAAAAGTATGCTTAGCATGTCTCATGCTTCAGTTCCTATTTTTTGATTAATATATTCTTGAATTACATCTTTGACGTTATCTCTATTAACACCAAACTTACTGAGATCCATTCCAAGATATAGGCCCATCTCTTCCAGTTTAGCTTTAATTTCGTTAAGAGATTTTTTACCAAAATTTCTAAATTTCAACATTTCAATTTCTGGCATTACTACCAATTCAGCAATTGTCTCAATATTGGCGCCAGAAAGACAATTAGTTGATCTAACAGAAAGCTCGATCTCATTAATTTTCAGCGCTAATTTAGCCATCATTGCGTCTCTATCTGAATTAACTTCAGACTCACCCTTGTCAAATGCAATAGCATGCAGCTTGACCTGATCAAACACTTGGAAGTGGAGAACACCGATCTGCACAGCGAACGTCACAGCCTCTTCAGGCTTAACTCTACCGTCTGTTTGCACTTCTATAATCAAACGATCATAGTCTGTATCTTGACCTACTCGAGTATTTTCAACGTAATAGTTGACATTTCTTACAGGAGAGAAAGCTGAGTCAATGATAATTTCGTCTATTCCCTTACCCTCTTGAGGATGTCTTTCAGAAGGCACATACCCCCTGCCAATAGCAATTTTTAGATCAATCCTACGGGTCATTACTTTTGTAACTGTAAAGACCTTCATATCTGGATTCATCACATCAAAATCAGACATTGACATGAGCTCTTTTAATGTGACGATATGCTGACCATTGCCTCTTTCTAACATGTCTGGGGTGACATCAAGCATCTTAGAAACGACCTTCACGTCTCTAGAGCCTGACTCGTCATCTAATGAAAGCTTTCTTAAGAGAGCCCCTTTCAGATTAAGAATAATATGAGTCATATCTTCGATAACACCTTCGACTGCCATATATTCATGAGGAACACCTTCGATCCGTACAGAAACTATCGCAGGTGCTTCCAATGAAGTGAGCATAACTCTACGTAAGGCGTTTCCTATTGTATGTCCAAAACCTCTTTCAAAAGGCTCTGCGATAAATCTCAAGAAATTTTCTTTTCTAGCGGATTCATCGATTTTGATTTTATTTGGCAATTCAAATTTGCCGTACATTACTGCCATGACTAATTTCTCCTATGGAATTTTCACTATCTTCCAGAATGAAGCTCTCAAACTATTACACACGACGACGCTTGCGAGGGCGACATCCATTATGAGGAACTGGGGTCGTATCTCGTATGATGCTAATCATGAGCCCTGCACTTTGCAGGCCTCTAACTGCAGACTCACGTCCAGCTCCAGGACCTGAAAGATTAACTTCCACTTCCTTCATCCCAAGTGTCATAGCAACATTTGCTGCGTCTTGAGCGGCTACAGTAGCTGCATATGCAGATGACTTTCTTGAACCAGAAAAATTCACTTTTCCAGCAGATGCCCAAGAAACAACATTACCAGTAAGATCCGTGATGGAAACAATTGTATTGTTAAAGGTCGCTTTAACAAAAACAATCCCACTGGGAACGTTTCTAGTGATTTTTTTTCTGACTTTAACGCCAGTTTTTTTGGCTGCTTGATTTTTTGATTCCTGTTTAGCCAAGGTACTAACTCCTTATTAATTATTTCTTCTTGTTAGCGACTGTTTTTCGTTTACCTTTACGCGTTCTTGCATTCGTCTTGGTTCTCTGTCCACGTACTGGTAACCCGAGTCTGTGTCGCATACCTCTGTAAGAATGAATGCTAATTAATCGCTTAATATTGTTTTGAATCTGTCTTCGTAGATCACCTTCAACCGCATACTCGGAAGTTAATGTCGCATTAATTTTTGCCACATCATCTTCAGTTAGGGCTTTAGCTTTCATGTTTTTATCCAACCCGAGCTTTTCAATGACATCATTGGAAAGCTTTTTACCTATTCCGTAAATGTAGGTCAGACTAATCTCTAAACGCTTATTATCTGGGATATCTATCCCAATAATTCTGGGCATGTAATCGTCCTTTTTTAGTCTAGATTTCTAAATTGCTATAAAATTTATCAGATGAGTTGATAATTTACAAGCATTTGCCAAGGTAAGAAAAGATCCTACCATGTCAAAAAAGTAATAACTTAATTTCTTTAACGTCCTCTTAAGCGAGCTTTTTTCATAAACCCATCATAGCGCTTCATAAGAAGATGCGATTCTATTTGCTTACTTGTATCCAAAACCACACCAACTAGAATCAGCAGTGATGTGCCTCCAAAAAAGTAAGCTATACTCTGATCGACACCCAATAGAGCTCCTATCAAAGTCGGCGAGATTGCTATGAGGGCGAGAAAAATTGCGCCCGCAAAAGTAATCTTATTCATTGTTGCTTCTAAAAAATCTTGAGTCGGCTTGCCCTGACGAATTCCTGGAATAAACGCACCATTTTTTTTCATATCAGATGCAATTTGTTCCGGGTGGAACTGAGTAGCAGTCCAAAAATAAGTAAAAAATAAAATAAGAGCTATATAAAGAATCGTATAGACAAGACTTCCAGGTGAAAGCCACTTTGCCATTTGACCTGCCCAAGAACTGGATCCTAAAAACTGCACAATAGTTGCAGGAAACATAAGTAAAGAACTTGCAAAAATGACAGGTATTACACCTGCATAATTAATTTTAAGTGGTATATAGGCAGTGTTTGAAGGCTCAGATTCATCAAGAGAGACATTTCTACGAGCATATTGCAAAGGAATTTTCCTTTGACCTTGTATAATTAAAATTGTACCTACAATAATTGATACAAACACTAGAGCTAAAATTAAAACTGACGAAACGGTAAGCTGACCTACCTCTTGAGATTCCAAGTTTAACTGAGAAAAAATATTACCCACTGTTCTAGGAAGAGAAGAGAGGATACCTAGGGTAATAATCAAACTGACTCCATTGCCAATCCCCCTAGAGGATATCTGTTCCCCAAGCCACATTAAAATCATTGTCCCAGCAGTCATTGTCGACATAACGACCATATAAAATAAAAAGGGGACGCCAAAAATTTGAGCATCAATAAACTCGCTAACGACAATACCCGGAGATGACAGGTTCAATTGGAGAGCATATTTCGCATACAATCCCGATTGAAATAAAGCTAAGAAAACTGTCAAGAATCTAGTGTATTTACTTAGTTTTCTCTTGCCAGCGTCTTGAGTTTCTTTCACTTCTCTTTGCAGAGAAGGAACAAGAGCCATCATTAACTGCATAATGATAGAAGAAGATATATAAGGCATTACACCCAAAGCAAAAATTGTCATTTGAGCGAACGCGCCACCAGAAAAAACATCCATTAACTGGAATAAGTTCTGGCCACCACCGGTTAAACTTTTAAACATCTCAATAGTAACGGCGCCGTTAATTCCGGGCACAGGAATAAATGTACCTATTCTGCAAGCTGCGAGAACTAAAAGAGTAAAAACAATCTTAGTTCGCAACTCTGTAATAGAGAAAATTTTTTTTATTCCATCAAGCATGAATTAACACATCCGTTACTACAGCAAGTTATTAAAGTTATTTATTCGGCATTTAAAAGCTTAAATGAAATCTTATTCTGTTTTAGCTTTTCTTGCGCTTGAGCAGAAATTCCCACGGCCTCAATATCTACTTTCTTGGTTAAATTTCCCATGGAAAGTATTTTTAAACCGCCAGTGTACGCTTGAGTTGCTATCCCTCTATGGATTAGCACTTCAATATTCACTTGATCGCCTTCATTAAATAAATCCTGAACATCAGAAAGATTTAAAGTGAAGATTTTAGATTTAAATTTAGCGTTTGTAAAGCCTCTGGTAGGAATTCTTCTATAAAGAGGAAGTTGTCCACCTTCACGTCCGAATCTTCTTTTATATCCAGAACGAGCTTTATCTCCCTTGCTACCTCTGCAGCAAGTTTTACCTCTTTTAGATCCATTACCTCGACCGACTCGCTGAATTTGCTGCTTAGGACGGCTAGTATTTTTCAGATTTGAAAGTGTAAACATTACACACCTCTTCTTTGTAACGTGGCTTCTCTATTCTTAAGACTAATTAAAGCTCTAAGAGTTGCTCTTACCTGATTTAATGGGTTACTTGACCCAAAACTCTTTGCAACAACATCTTTTACTCCACCAAGCTCAAGTACCGAACGGACTTTAGATCCTGCGATTACCCCAGTTCCCTCAGGCGCCGGTCTTAGCAGAACTCTAGCACCATCCCACTCAACGACAGTTTCGTGAGGAATAGTCGTGCCTTCCATTTCAAAAGACATAACATTTTTTCTTGCCGCTTCTGTTCCCTTACGAATTGCATCGGAGACTTCATTCGCCTTAGCAAAGCCAAAACCGATATGACCGTGACCATCGCCAACTATTATAAGCGCAGAAAAGCTAAATTTTCTACCGCCCTTTACGACTTTAGAACATCTGTTGATGTCAAGTAC
>CAMCLJ010000048.1 GCA_945875745.1 Chlamydia trachomatis | reverse complement strand
AGCAAGAAGAAACCGTTAACAACGGAAGAAAAAAAACAAAATAGAGAGATCTCTTCGGAGCGTGTTGTGAATGAGAATATAATTGGAAGCTTGAAGAGATTTAAAATAGTGAGCGATAGATATAGAAATCGACGAAAGAGGTTCGGTTTACGCTTTAACCTTATCGCTGGAATCCATAATTTCGAGCTCCCAAGTTAATTACGCAAGAAGTCTATTGACGAAAAACCTGTGGTTGTTTTTGAAATTCAGGCCGCATTTTCGCATCCTGTCAGGTTTAAAAGTCTCGAGTATATCCGTATTGGAACATATAAAAAAAAATAAAAGACTATCCTGAAAAAGAACGCAGGCTGTGGGAGATACTTCGAAGCGAGTCTTTTGAAAAGTCTACTGCTCGCGAATCTCTTACAGATGATCAGGTACTTCTTGAGATCGACTATGCTGCTTATTTTCAGTTAACAGAGCAACCCGTACCCGATAATCGTTCAGCTATTATCCGTAGATTAGAATCCGAAGGGATAATTAAAGAGTCATTGCGAGGAAAATATTCCATTACAAACATTGGAGTTCTTCTTTTTGCAAATGAGCTGAGTCGATTTGGTCGTCTAGGTAGAAAGGCCCTTCGAGTCATCATCTATCGAGGAGTCAATCGTATTAACACTATTAAGGAGCATATATTTAAAAAAGGCTATGCGGCAGTTTTTAAAGAAGCAGTCGAATACATTAATGATCAGCTACCAAGGAGCGAGGAAATTGGCCAAGCTCTTCGAAGAGAGGTAAGAGTATACCCGGAAATAGCGATTAGAGAGCTCGTAGCCAATGCATTAATTCACCAAGACTTTAACCTCAATGGAAATGGACCGACTGTTGAAATTTTTGGCAATCGAATAGAAATTACAAATCCAGGTATTTCACTTATTGATACGCTTCGTTTTATAGATGAACCGCCACAATCTCGAAACGAAGAATTGGCGGCCTTAATGCGTCGTATGAACATTTGTGAAGAACGAGGAAGTGGTATTGATAAAGTTATTTTCCAAATAGAATTGTATCAGCTTCCTCCTCCAGATTTTAGAGTTGCGGATGGGAGCACTATCGCTGTTTTATTCCAACCTGTAAATTTAAGCGAAATGGGAAGACAAGAAAAGGTTCGGGCATGCTATCAACACGCTTGCCTTCAATGGGTTTCAGGAACACAAATATCAAATAGTTCTTTACGTAAACATCTAGTTATTAAGGATTCAAATTATCCAATGGCTTCGAGAATTCTTAAGGATTCGATAGGTGATCGGCTAATTAAACCCTACGGTGAACAAAATTCCAAAAAAGCCGCAAAATATGTTTCCTTTTGGGCTTAATTTTATGTAACGCGATGTAACTGACAAGCCTGAAAATGCTCCAAATTTGACTATTTCCAAGGGAAAACTCTAGTATTAGACCTATATTTTATGTATCTCTAATAAGATTTTGCTTTTCTCTATACATTCTCAGGTACTCAAGGGCCATCAATAGTCTATCCTCAATAGCTAATCGATGGGGGTTTCCTCCCCTAGACATTCTGATGGTCTCTGCTTGCTGTAATATCGCAACCATTTCCAAGAATGTTTCACGCTTAACGCCCGTTAATCTTCTGAATTCAGTTGCTTCCAACTTTTTTATTTTTTGATATTTTTTCATCTTTTGCCTCTCTCGGTCAAAAGATTTTACACTAAAAAGTTTAGGTTACGTAAGATGTCTAATATTTCTTTCGTGTTTGTAACACGCGGTATTCAAGCTTGCTCTTTCTTGGTTAAATTTAGTTTTAATGAATTGGATTGGTAGCGAGTCTTTCTTGGTGTTCTTGCGTTTGAAAAACAACAACTTGTCCTTAAAAATAAGCTTAGAATTTTTTCTTATGAAGGTGAGTACTGATTTACTTAGGATCCCTTAATAGGAAGGGAGACAAGAGTGTCTTTTTCTGTTTTTAAAGCAAGTTGTCCGCATGCTGCTGCAATATCTTTTCCTTTGGTATATCGCCATGTGACGACAATACCTTTGCTTTCTAAGATAGCACGAAAGCCTTCTATCGACTCTTTTTCAGGTCTTTGTAGATGGAGTCCTTCAACAGGATTGTAAGGTATTAAATTTACAGTGCAGGGATGGTCTTTTACAAGAAGAGCCAGTTCTTCTGCATGCTCGGCTTGATCATTGATATTTTTAAGAAGGGTATATTCGTAGGTGATATCCCTGCCAGTTTTATCTGCGTAGTAGAGCATGCTAGATAAGATGTCTGCAAGCTCATATTTACGTGCAAACGGAATGATCTTTTTGCGGATATGTTGATTGGGGGCATGTAGAGATAGAACCAGGTTGATTTGGAGCCCTTCTTCTGCAAGCTTTTTGATCCCTTCGATAATACCTACGGTCGAAACTGTAATTTTTCTTTCTGCAAGATTGAGCCGGATAGGGTCGCAGAGAAGTTTAATGCACTTGATGATTTGATCGTAGTTCTCTAAGGGCTCTCCCATACCCATAAACACCACATTCGAGACTCTTTGTCCTTTTTGTGCTAAAAACTTTTGAATCAGATACACCTGCTCAAAAATTTCATAGGCGGAAAGGGATCTGATAAGACCTTCTTTCCCTGATGCGCAAAAAGCACATCGTGCAGGACAGCCTACCTGAGAAGATACGCATACTGTTTGCCTTCCAGGAGCTAAAATTAGCACCGATTCTACCAGTTTATCATCTTCAAGGCGCCAAAGGAATTTAATCGTTTGACCATCGATCGATTCTTCTGTTTTTACCAAATGCAGACCCGATAATGTAAAGTGCTCGGAAAGGGTCTTTTTTAAAGAAGAGCTTATGTTGCTCATCTCATCCCAAGAGCTAATGGTCTTTTGATAAATCCATTCAAAGATCTGTGCTGCTCTAAATGGTTTTTCCCCTTGCTCTACAAGCCATCCTTTTATCTGCTCGAGTGAAAGACTATGAATATGCATGAAGAACGTTCCTTGTACAATAGGTATAGGGATTAACCGGTAATGTTAAAATATCGAAACTCGACCTTGTTTGTTTGAAGCTTCTGATGACAGCGTCTGATAAAAGCGATTTGATTCTCACGATTATTTTCTTTAATTTGTTTTGCCATATTGTTGATTGATTGGCGTGCAACTTTAATATCGCTGATTTGCTTTAAGGATTCAAGGGTTAGCAGATGTAATAGAGTCTTAGCTGAAATAAGCTTTATCATTTTGACTTCCTTTTTTTAGCTTGTCAATGAAACGGTTTAATCATACCAAGAAGGAGGGTATTATTCAAAAGAATCAAAATTTTAAAGTAATATTTCCTTGAACGCCCCAGATCATGAAGAGAAGGGGCTGTAAAAATAAAAACCCCGATTTTTTTTGACATTAGCTATGAGTTTTTTTAACATCTAACTGTATGCAAAAATCTATTTTCCAGGCACTTACACCTTTTAAACTATCTATGTTTTTTTTATAAAACAATCGGATTTTATTTTTTTTTACTTTCCTCTTTTCATTTTCTTTGAAGAACAGCTAGTATGACAAGAAATCTTATTTTTAAAATAATAAACAGGAGGTATGGTTTTGAGCCTTCCTTTATGCCTTACTCTCTCCAGAATTCTCCTGGGCCCTATTTTTATGGCTGTTTTTCTCTATTATCAATCTTTTGATATTAGTTTGCAGTGGCTCCCTTATATTCTTCTTGCTCTGGCCTTTGTCTCTGAAATATCCGATGTCTTTGATGGTTTTTTTGCAAGACGGCATAATAAGGTAACTGAGCTCGGCAAGCTTCTCGATCCTATGGCAGATAGTATTTTTCGTTTGTCTGTTTTATTTTCTTTTACACAAGGTTTTTTGCAGCTGCCTTTACTTTTAGTCAGCGTATTTTTTTATCGAGATATTATTATTAGCACTCTTCGTACCATCTGCGCTCTGCGTGGTGTGGCTTTAGCAGCACGTTGGAGTGGAAAAATCAAAGCTGTTATTTTAGCGATTGTGATCTTCTTTATTCTAATCTTGATGATCCCCTACTCTTTAGGATATCTAGATTTAGAAACTCTGAGTGTCATTAGTTTTTATAGTGTAGGTGTAGCGGCTATGTACGTTGTGTATTCTGGATTTGAATACATCATCGCAAATAAATCTTATATTAGAAAAGCTTTGGGTGTGTCAGATCACCGTTAGGATTCTTTTGTTTTCTGTTTTTTAACTGGTTTGCTGGTAATTGATCTTAAGTTCTTATAACAGCTAAGGTATTCGTGCATTGAATGTCCCCAACTGTGATCAGATGCTACAGCGTTTTCGATAAGCTCCGACCATAGCTCTTTTTCTTTTTGATACGTTCCAATTGCCCTGTCTATCACGTTATCGACCATTTCATCTAAAGCTTCAGTAAATGTGAACCCATTTCGTCTGCCTTTAGATTCGCTTATATCAAATACGGTATCGGCAAGTCCTCCAGTTTTTCTTACAATCGGAATGCTTGCATAACGTAGAGCAATCATTTGTGTAAGACCACACGGCTCGAAAAGGGACGGGACAATCGTCATATCAGATCCAGCAAACGTCAGGTGAGCTAGGGATTCATTTCTCTCTAAAATAAGGCTGAAATCTTTGGTGTGGGCAAATTCATGTTGTAACGAGAGGAAGAGTTTATTCATCTCATTGGATCCTTCTGATCCAAGAAGTATAAATTGCCCTTTATGATGAAGAGTTCTGCGGATAGCTTTAGCTATCAGAGCAGGTCCTTTTTGGTGAACAAGTCTTGTTACGCAGCATATCAAAGGCACTTGCCTCTGTCTTAGTCCTAAGCGCTTTTGCAGCTCTTTTTTATTTGCCGATTTTGCTTTTATTACGCTTTCTATCTCATGATCCGCGCTTTCAAACGGTGTGTTGAAATGATGGGATAGGTAAGGATCAGTTTTTGGATTCCAGTAGTTATAGTCGATCCCATTTAAGATCCCCTGGATTTTGCTTTGGTGCTTTTTAAGTATAAGATCTAGTCCATGTCCCCCTTTAAGAGTCATAATTTCTTTGAGGTAGGTTGCAGAGACTGTTGTAATCCAAGTAGAGTCAATGATTCCCCTTTCAAGTAAGTTGATCACTTCTTTTGGGGATTCTTGAGTAGTATATTTTTCAGAATCAAGTCCAATCCGAGCGATTTGATTTACGCCGCAGTGGCCTTGATGTTCGATGTTGTGAAGGGTAAGTAGCATCCCTCCTATTTGGAGTCCAAGATGTGAATACATGTCTTTTTGTAGGGTAGCGGCAATGGCGACCGGCCAGTCATGTAAATGGATCGCATCTGGTTTTCTTCCAGATTTAAAGATAAACTCCATCGATGCTCTTGTAAAATACAGGAATCTATCGATGTCATCTGGGCAACCATAAATCATTCCTCTACTAAAAAAGTAAGAAGGGTGGTGAGGCTCTACGAGTAACACAGAGATTCCATCTACCTGGCAAGACCAAATCGTGTTATTATATGTTGTAGATCCATCATAAGATAGAAGGTTGCGATAGTGGACTTGTAGGTTTTTGGCTAAAGAGTAGTCGAAGGTGTCGTATTTGGGTAAAATGACCTCGACATTATGGCCCTCTTTAATCAAAGCGACCGATAGACTGTGGACTACATCTCCGAGGCCTCCTACTTTGGCAGCTGGTGATAGCTCTGAGCTTAAATGGATAATGTGCATAGAGCCAGCTCCTACTTCAAAAGGGGTGTGTAAAATTGCACAATAGCAAAATAGATTTATCAAGCAAATATTTACTGACTTTCAATCTCCCTGACTCCGTGATTTTCAAAATCAGAAATCTCTAAGGGTCTAAATGCTCTATACACTTTTACTTTCTCATAGCTTTATTCTATAAAACATGTTCATTTAAGTTGGGTGAGCGTGTTTTCTAGAAGAAGCTAATCCAACTAGGCTTTTATCGTTGATACTCCGTACAGTGGAATTTCGTGAAGATGGGAGTGTTTGCTAAACATCCCTTCTGAGATTTTTATACCATAAGGGCTTTTTAGGTGCTTGTTTAGGAATATGTTTAAACTTTTCATCCCCCCTTTAATTTTGGATTTTACTTCAACAGGGATAATTTTTTTATTGTGGATAGTAACAAAATCCAATTCGGCATTACTTGTGGGCGATTCATTATGCCAGTAATATAGTTCTCCTTTTTGGGTTGGGTCCGAATAGGAGATTAATTCTTGAGCTACCAGTTGTTCTGCACTGAACCCAAATAATTCAACTTCTAATGGATGTGTTACCCATTCTGCTAAGTCGAGTCCAAGAATTCTGTGGGCTATTCCGATATCAAAGAAAAAGACTTTAAATTTTTTCTCATCAACTTCAGCTCCTAAGGGGTACGATTGTGCGGCGCTTTGAAAACACTGATAGGTGATCCCCGCTTTGTTTAGAAGATGAAGAGCTTGTTTAATAGGGTAAGTCTTGGCATCTGGGTCAACGCTTATATATTTAAATTTCTTCCCTAACTGTTTTGGGATAGAAGAAAATACATGTCCTACATGCTCTACTTGATGAGCTCTTGCATATTTTTGAAAATCATCGATATAAGTTTTAATAATTCGATCCTGAATCCTTTGGCATAAAGAAGAATTTTTATGCTTAAGCCAAGTATCAACCACAGCTGGCATTCCTCCAAGCCACATATAATTTTTCAAGTAGTCCAAAATGCTCTCATGAGTCGCGGGATCAATATTTTCACATTTAATATTTTCTCTTAGATCATCGCGCTGATTTGCGGTTAAGAATTCCATGAAAGAAAGAGGATATAGAAATAAATAATCAACTCTTCCCACAGCTACCCCTAATTTTTCTAAAGTGAATTCGAGGAGTGATCCGGCAGTAATCACATGAAGTTCAGGCATCTCTTCCTTAAAATAACGTAAATAGCGAATAGCGTCGGGGCAATCCTGAATCTCATCGAGAAACAAAAGAGTGTTACCAGTGATAATTTTTTTTTGTGTGTATACCTCTAGCTGTTCTAGCGTTTTTTCTATTGAAATATGAGAGGGAAATAGAGCATGCACCCTCTTGTCTTTTTCGAAATTTACCTCGATATAAGATGAAAATTCTTGCCCAAATAGGTTTACAAGCCATGATTTTCCCACTTGACGAGCCCCTCTTATCAATAAAGGAACGCGAATTGGGTCGTTACGCCATTTTTTTAAAAACTCTAGATGATCTCTTACCATAGACTACCTTTTTTTCTTTATTTTAGAGAAAAAAGGGGGATAAATTCCTTGATTTTAGGAAAAATAGGGGGATAAATTTAGGAATTTTTAAAAAATGAGTTGAATTTTTTTACCTCTATTGATTTGTAAGAACAAAGGGTGGGTGATTAATCCTCGATCTAGGGAAAAAAATAGAAAAGCTAACTGCTCTTTTTGGTTATTTAGGGGTTTGGCAGACTTCTATAAAAGTAATAAAATGAAAAATTCATGTGATCGATGTTCCGATTTTTGAAGCTCTTAGGTAGGTGCTCTTTTTATCGATATGACCTTGATGGAAATATAGAAAAGCCTTCTTATTCAATGTGATTAATCCAGTGAATTACTTTCACATGTATCTAACAGTAAGTGAGATGCTGTTTTTTTTCGGAGAATCTAAGTGTAGAGTTAATTTTCTTTAAGAGATCTGGTTGCAATTTAATCCTTAAATCCTTAGCATATTGCTTTCTGCATCTTAAATGAATGTTGATGGGGTGTCGCCAAGTGGTAAGGCAGCGGTTTTTGGTACCGCCATTCAGAGGTTCGAGTCCTTTCACCCCAAAAAATTACACGCTGAGTTAATTGATGCTCACTCAAAACTCTTATTTGCTATTTGCTGGAACATCTCATCCTGAGTTAGGAAGTCAAATTGCAAAAAGTCTTGGTGTAGAGCTAGGTAAAATTCAGATTGAAACATTTCCAGACGGCGAGATAGGCATTCAAATACATGAGAATGTCCGAGGTCGGGATGTGTTTGTCCTGCAAACCATCGCACACCGTCCCAACTCCTATCTACTGGAATTGTTAATAATTATCGATGCTTTAAAGCGATCGTCTGCGCGATCAATTACTGCTGTTATCCCTTATTTTGGGTATGCTCGGCAGGATCGTAAGGATAAGGGCAGGGTGCCGATTACGGCTAAACTTGTGGCGAATTTAATCGAAAAAGCAGGTGCTACTCGTGTGTTGACAATGGATCTACACGCGGATCAAGTACAAGGATTTTTCGATATTCCTGTAGATCATCTTTATGCAAGACATGTTCTTGCCGAAGAGATCTTAAAAATGGGGTTCCAAGACTATATAGTCGTAGCGCCCGATGTGGGAAGTATTAGAATTGCACAAGCATTTTCCTCTCTTCTTCAAGCAGATCTTGCTATCGTAGATAAGCATCGAATTAACGCAGACACAGTCGAGAATAATGCGCTTATTGGTGATGTTAAGAATAAAAATGTTCTTATGATCGATGATATGTGTTCGACTGGCGGGACGCTGAAAAATGCATCTTTTGTGTGTCAAAAAGCAGGAGCGAAAAAAATTTTTGCTGCTGTGACTCACGGATTGATGCTTGGAAAAGCGTTTGAGGAAAGTGCGATTGAGAAATTGCTGATTTGTGACACGATGCCTTTGCACCCTAGTGTATCTAGAGAGCGAGTGCAAGTTGTTTCAGTAGCAGATCTTTTTGGTAAAGCAATAGTATCTATTGCCGACGCCACATCCATTTCCTCCCTGTTTCATATGTAGATTGAATTAGACTCTTTAGCGCACTACAGATGTGCCTACAGGTCATGTAACTTATTTATTAATACCGTTTTTCGTTTCCTGGCTCAAGGGGGAAGTACTATGCAATTAAATATGACGAAAAGATTAGGCGAGAAGAAAGGGGAAGTCAAAGTGATCCGTCGTGAAGGCAATATTCCTTCCATCCTTTATTCTTCAACTCGTCCTACAGAATCGATTACAATCAACGGCACTGAATTTGGTGCTTGTTTGAGAAACATGACACAAGGAAGACTTAGCACAACTATTTTTGTTCTTTCAGGGGGCAATGCTCCAGTGAGAGCGATTGTAAAAGACATTCAATACCATCCAACTACCTATCAAGTGCTTCACCTAGACTTTGTAGAAATTACCGATGGAATGTCTGTTAACGTTAAAGTTCCTGTCGAATGTATCGGTGTTGCAGAGTGTGCAGGTATCAAGCTCGGTGGCTTTTTAAGACAAGTCATCCGTTATGTGCAAGTAAAATGCCAATCCAATGCAATTCCTGCTAAATTTGAAGTGAATGTAAAGGATCTTAGTATTCGACAAACACTACGTATTTCCGATATTCAAATGCCAAATGGGGTTACACCTATTGCTAAAAAAGAAGAAGTCGTTGTTGTAATTGCTAAACGTTAATGGTTGTGAAAGATGCATCTTCTTTTTATTTGATAGTGGGTCTTGGAAATCCAGGCGATGCCTACGATTACACTCGGCATAACGTTGGATTTCATATCCTAGAGCACTTTGCAAAAAAAAGAGGATGGATTTTTAAAACTGTATCCACTGTCCAAGGTAGGTTGGCTCAGGGAGTTTTAAAAGGAAAGAAGGTGTTGCTGCTGCTTCCTATGACCTACATGAATAGCAGCGGATCATCTGTAAGGCTTGTAATAGACTACTTTAAAGTCTCTACAGACAATATGATGGTTATCTCAGATGAGATCAGTCTTCCCTTTGGCGCCCTTAGGATCAAACCTAGTGGTAGCAGTGGAGGACATAACGGTTTGAAAAGTATAGAGACCCATCTTAGCTCTCAAATTTATCCAAGGATGAGAGTCGGGGTGGGAAATAAAACCCATGGTACACTTGCGGATTATGTGCTTTCACGCCTAAGTGAAGATGAGATTAAGCATTCGTCTCATCTCTTTGACAGGGCTGTAGCCGCTTTGGAAGTGTGGATTGAAGAAGGAATTGTAAAGGCCATGCAAATAGCTAATGGCCGTCAGGAAGAAAAAAAACCTGAATCAAATGTAGGAGAATAACCAGATGGCAAAACAAGAAACAAAGCACCTGTATGAAGGGATGTATATTCTCAGCGCCACGCTCAGCGATGAAGCTCGTCAAAAGGCGTTGGATAAAATCACAGCAGGCATGACAAAAAGAAGTGGAGAAGTATATAAAATTTTCGATCAAGGGCGTCGTAAAATGGCGTACGAGATGGAGAAAAAACGAGAAGGACATTATTACCTGATTTATTTTTCAGTTCCTGGTTCTGTAATGCCAGAGATGTGGAGAGATTATCACTTGAATGAAGATCTCATTCGTTTTTTAACTCTTAGAGTGGAAAAAGTTCCCGAAAAAATTGAATTCCCCACATTAGTTATTTAAGGCCAAGGAGACGTAAATATGTACAATAAAAAAGGTCCAGGCGAGACATTGTTTTCTAAGAAACGCAAGCAGTGTCCTTTTACTGCAGCCGGTATGCATCACATCGATTATAAAGATATCGATACAATATCTAAGTTTATTACTGAACGAGGTAAAATTCTTCCTAGACGTATTACGGGGGTCACTTTTAATCACCAGAGAATTCTCTGCGTCGCAATTAAAAGAGCTAGACATATGGGTCTATTGCCTTTCGTATCTGAAGAATAAAGTCAAAAGGGATTATTAAACCATGCAAAATCAATTATTATTATTAAGCGATGTGGAAAACGTCGGTAGAACCGGTGATCTGGTAAAAGTGCGTCCCGGGTTTGCAAGAAACTTTCTTCTTCCTCAGAAAAAAGCAGTTGTAGCTGATAAGTACACCTTAAAACTTCAGGCGAGGCTACAGCAAGAACGTGCTGAGCAATCTAAGACAGACACACAGCAAGCTCTTGTGCTCGCTGAGCGTCTTCAATCTATGCAGCTTTCTATGGTTGTGAAAGTTGATCCGGACGGTCATATGTACGGTTCAGTTACAGCTGCAGATATCGTTAAGCTTTTAGAGAAAGAAGGAATAGCTCTCGACCGTAAAAATATCGTGCTACCTCAGCCTATAAGAGAGATTGGTAGTCATCCAGTTCAGCTTAAACTCAAAGAAGGGGTTCCTGCTGTCTTTATGTTGCACATTCAAAGTGACCGCCCTGTGATAAAAAAAGCACAGACAGCTGTTTTTGAAGACATCGCTCCAGAAGATGTGGAGTCATAAGCCCCCCATCCAATCAAAGGACGAGAAATTAGACTCGTCCTTTGATTTCATCCTTTCTTCTCCTGCTAAAACCAATCTATTTTTTAGAGTTATCTTTAAACGTCCCGATGGATTTCATGAAATAGCCTCCCTTTATCAGGCCATCTCTTTTTTTGATTCGATCTGTTTTCGTAAAAATGGATCTTTTGCAGTTACATCGACAGACCCTACACTACCTGTTGATCATTCCAATTTAGTATATAGAGCAGCTGATCTTTTTTTTAAAAAAACAGGGATTCAACCGTCTGTTCATCTGCATTTAATTAAAAGTATTCCCATTCAGGCAGGTCTTGGAGGAGGTAGTGGTAATGCAGCCACTGTTTTATGGGGTTTAAATGAGCTATTTGGAGCAAAAGTCTCTGTGCAAGATTTAGCCCTTTGGTCTGCTACTTTAGGCTGTGATGTCCCTTTTTTCTTTTCTCAAGGGACAGCTTATTG
>CAMCLJ010000047.1 GCA_945875745.1 Chlamydia trachomatis | reverse complement strand
ATTGCTTGATTTAACATCCTTTTTAAAAAGATATGTATTATTTAATTTTTTATTTTTTAAATTTAAGAGATCTTAATAATTTATTTGCTATTTCCGTTTATAATAAAGGGCGAAGATTTATTAAACGGTAATTATCATGAACGTTCTAGGCAGTTTACATAGCTCAGAAGGATTTATCTCAGAAGAAATTCAGGGCTCTAAAGCTGTGTCTGCTTATCTTAAGGATCAAGGTGGGAAACTTCATACGGTGACTATTGCCGATCCATCGACTGACTCAGTATCTGGTGCGTCGAATGCATTTTTAGATATATCTGCTTTTGTCAGGGGAGTCGGAGATTATTTCAATGCAGACTCTATTGTAGGACCTGCAAGTCTTGGGCTCACTACTGCTTGGAATACTTTGGTATTGCGACAGATCCCAGGTATCGCTAAACGTTGTTTCCACAATCTACAAGAGAGCAAGTTTAAGGATGCAGCGTGGGACTCTGTTGTGCTAATCACGACTGTAGGTCAAGGTCTTGGAGGGCTTGGTTTCTTAATTTTAAGAGTCTGCGCTATCGCTACAGCATTGACCGCTATTTCTACTGTATTTGCATGCAAGATGCTCGTTAATTTATCTAAGAAAGTAGCGCCACTTGCTACTCTGAGTTTTTCTGCGATGTGTTTTGGTTTTGCCTTGCAAAACTTACTTAAAGTTTTCAATACATTGTATTTGATGTATCAAACGCAGGGATTGCTAGGACAATCAACCGATGTAGATACCCTTGTGGATAAGCTGAGTGATCCAGATCAGCTCGCTTACGTTAAAGAATGCTTAGCTAAGCATCTCGATACAGACAGAATAGAGATGCTTAAAGCATTACAAGAAACCCTGATATCTTTGCAGCAGGGTAAACTGAATTCGGATAGTAGCACTAATCCAAGCAATACAGTCGAAAATCCAATATTGAATATTCAGGTGCAAAAGGCTACAAACGAGCAGGCCGCTTTACAACTTCGGAAATTAATATTAGAGAAAAAGCAATCTCTTGTATCTGATATTCACTTAATTTTGCGCTCAGAGCTCGGTCAGGCTTTTTATCTGACTGGAGCGAATGTGCTCGGTGGTGTTGTCATGCTCCCTCAATTCATTGGGGACTGCGCCGTGATCATACCCTCGATTATTTTTTACGGGTTAATCCTTCTTCAGGAAGGTGGCGATTTTGCACAAGCGTTGATGAAAAATGAGTCTGGAGAGGATCCTAAAATATTAGAGTCAAAGAGAAAGTTTTTGCAAGGGCTTATCGCTGTTAATGTAGTATCAACAGTGTTGCTCATTGCTTTAATAGCCTCTGGTGTTTCAAGTTTTGGTATCATTCCAGGCTTGGTCTTACTCGGTTGCATCGCTGGTATCATATTCAATTATAAGACATATAACAAGCTGGTAGAGCGAGAGCAGGCAGCGCAGATCACAGACCTTGATCAGTTGCATGAGCGTCTTGTTCGCTTCGCTTCCGAAAAAGACATCTCCAGTCCTATAGCATTGGCCATAAGCTCTATGGAAGCTGAGAAGTTAAAAGATCTATTAGGCAAACTTCAAGAGGAGCCTGATAGGACAAAGCTGGTTAAGGCGATTGAAGATTGGAATACGCAAACACAATTTATTACTAGCAAATCGTTAGCAGACAGAGTGTGCCCTCTTAATGCGTTGATAAAGCAGCAGTTTAACACCGAGTTAACGACTCGAGATTCACAAATTGAATCGGCTCGAGATTCACAAATGGAATCGGCTATAAAGATTGACAAGATTAAAGAAAAGGCTTTCAGACAATTAGCTTTATACGACTACCGCTTAGCCTTAAGTAAAGGGGATGAAGCGGGTCGAGAACAGGCCTGGAATGGATTGAGTAGATATCAAGATGATCGGGATGCTATAAAGGCCCTGTGTTTAGCAAGAAACCACTTAATACAGGTTCTGCAGCAACTAGGATTGAACCAGAAGCTAATAACAGCTTTAACACCAAATGAGTCTACGGCTAAAAAGGAAGGGTTATTTGCCCATTTTTTTCACAAGTCTATAGCTCCTGGTGAACAACCATTATTAGATAGCTCGTCTTCTGATACGGACTCCTCTGATTGAAAGGCACATGATGTTTTCTTCGGCAGGCAGGGTGTTTATTAACTATCCCATCAATTGATGGTGATCTGCCCTATTCCATTGCTTTTATCATTTGCAAACCGATCATAAAACCTTCACTATTTTCCTTGATTTACTTGGCTTAAAGCTACCCAACTTACTTTGTTAGCCAGAAAAACTGCCTGAATTTGCTCTATTCGATCTTCTATTACCTTAGAAAGGTACCCGCCCCTTATTTTGCTAGATCTGCGGTTCAAGAATGGCTCTTTATTACTCTAATTTCTTGTTTGTCAATATGTTAACGTTCAGCCTCTAGTTAAGTCGATTGTGGTTGCTTTTATTTTATAACGCCTTGGTTATAAGTTTCTTAATGTCTAATTAAATTTAATTTTCATTTTTAGTTTATCTTTATAATTACATTAGCAATCAGCCTGTATAATAAGGTGTAGAGATGGATTTAGTATTTTAATTATATGTTAAAAGGTGTTTTAAATGAATGTGACCGGCAGAGTCTCTAGCAACGTAGCCCCTTCTGTATACCCAGCAGGTGACTCTATGCGTACATTCATGGGTCACGAGGGTGGGCGGCTTCGTACGATCCGCGCTACTCAGGAGATGTTTGGAAATGTAGTCAAGGGTGCTGCTAATACAACTGGAAATATCTCTGCTTTGAATAGAACACTTTTGGGAGAGTCTAACCCAGGTTCAGAACTTGGATCAGCAACAGCTGGATGGACCAGCACATGGAATGTTAGCACTTTGACCCGGATTCCAGACATCTCGAGTAAGCTTGAGAAATCTGAAACTAAATTCGAGGCAGGTCAAGCTGGATGCGAGTTAATCCAAGCTGCTTCTCAAGGTGCCGCAGGGCTAGGGATGTTCGTTGCAAGGCCATGCTCTATGATTAAGCAACTAGATGCTAATAGAGTGAAAGGGGTAGCAGAAAATCCAGGTTTGATTCATCAAGCCAAGGTCGTTGGTAAGGTAGCCTCGAAGGCTATTAATTACTGTTTTCTTCTGATGTTTATAAGCATGCTATGCACATCTGTGTACAAAATCTGTAAGACGGTATCCTTGATAAGTACCCTCAAGACCCTTCCATGGCAATCTAAGAATATAGAGGAGTCCTGGAAGGAGCTCGTTAAAGAAGGTAACCTCGACAAGTTTGCCGAAACCTTAGGTGAGGATCTTGATCTTAGAAAAGTAGAGTGGCTCAAAAGTGTAGAAGAGGACTTCAAACATGTCTTTGAAGAGGACTTTATAAGATTATTAAACACCTCCGACAATAGCCTAGCATCATCTGATTTTCACCAAAATTTAGACACCTCTATTCAAAAGCTAGAAGATATACTATCAAACCCTGATTTAAAGCCTGAATTAAAAGCATCCGTCGAAAGGCTGCTTCATTCTGCTCAATATATCTTAGGCCAAAAACAGCAAATTCTATCAGATATTGACTCTGCCTGGAAGTGGAAGTTGGCGGAGGCAGCTATTGTCCTTGCGATTTCTCTTCTAGGTAGTACAGCTGGTATTATTGGACTGGCTTTTACTAGTGTAGATGCTTCTGTCAGCTTCATACTCAATATGATGAGTTATTCTTTGATGTTTGCCATAGAAGGTAAAGACTTTATTAAAGCTTTAAGCACAGGTGAGCTGCCTGGATTAAGTGATAGGCGGTACCTAGCGCTTCACTTTGCGCTCGGTGTGATTGCAACAGCCTCGTTGATCACTCTATTGGCTACATCTTCTGTTGCAAGTTTTGGAGCCGTACCTATGACGTTACTCATTATCAGTTGTACTATCTGGTTTCTCAATGATGCGATTGGATACCACCATCTAGTTAAGAATGAAGAAGCAGCTCCTATCCAAGACCTTGAAGACTTGCGTGCACGTCTTATTCGATTTGCTTCTAATAAAGAAGAAATGTCAGATGCTCTAGCATTGGCCATAAGCTCTATGGACTTAAACAATTTAGCAACATTGACTCAAAGTATAAGCGGTAATGAACCATTGACCGCTGCAATCCAAAAATGGATCAATGTAAATCAAGGACTAGGAAATAAAAAATACAGCCTTAGCCTTAATGAGGTGATAGATCAATTGGCCGCGAAGAGAGAGGACCTTGCGATAGATCGTTTAGAGCGGCAATTAAAATTGTACAAACTCCGTTCAGATTTAATTACAGGCGATCTAAAGACTGATGGATTCGCAGAAAATGATGAAGACCTAAAGACAATAATGAACTTCTGCCAAGCCAGAAACGAATTGATAGAAGCTGTAAAGCCTTTAAAAGATAGGCAGATACAAGTGCTGTCTACACCTGCTACCTCAGCTGCTGCTAAAGGATTTTTTGAGGGTTGGTTTGGAAATGGTGGTCAAGGAACAATCTCTGCCGATATGGATATGGATTTTGGTTGATCATCACACTGATCTTTTGATTACACACTCCCGTTCTTCTTTCCTTACAAAGTAACCTCTCTGTTATCCCTTCTTGATCAATGATCACCTTTGCTATTCTATTGCTTTCATCCCTATTAACTAGATAGTATCGAGGTTATAGTGGGGGGTAAATGCCGCAAGAATACGATCTAGCAATCAGTGATTTTTTATCTTATATTTCCTCTGAGAAGGGACTTGCAAGCAATACCATTGAGGCCTATGGAAGAGATATTTCTTTGTTTGCCTCTTTTCTCGTCTCCATTGATATTACCTCTTTAAAAAAGGTCTCATCAGCGTCTTTAATCTCTTTCTTAAGCGATCTCAAAGACAAGCAATATGCATCCAGTTCAATCAGCCGTATGCTGATTGCACTCAAAGTGTTTTTTAGGTTTTTAAAAAAAGAAGGGTGGATTGATGCTGATCCCTCCCAGCATATCGATACCCCAAAAATATGGCAGCTTATCCCCGAGGTGATGTCAGCCTCTGAAGTAGATCAACTCCTTCAAGCCCCTGATAGAGACACATATGTTGGAGCCAGAGACTTTGCAGCTCTTAAGGTGATGTATGCTTCAGGTCTTAGGGTGTCTGAGCTGTGCTCATTAAATCTGTTTGATATCAATGAAGAAAGTGTCCGTGTCAAAGGTAAGGGGGGTAAAGAGAGGATCATTCCGATTGCGAAAGTAGCAATTGGAGCGGTAGACCAATACCTAGGCAAGTTCCGGCAGCAGGTAGAAAAACAAGAGGAGCCCGCCCTGTTTTTAACCGGCTCGGGAAAAAGAATCGATCGGATCCTTATTTGGAATCGGATCAAATACTACGCTAAAAAAGCTCAGATTCAAAAAAACATCTCACCCCATACCTTAAGACATTCTTTTGCCACCCACCTTTTAGAAAATGGGGCCGATCTTAGAATTATTCAAGAGATGCTCGGTCATGCAAGCATTGCTACCACAGACCGGTATACCCATATTAGTCAAAAACATTTGCATGAGGCCTTTCAAGCCTTCCATCCCCGTCCCTAATATTCAGAACAAAAAAATGGTATGAATAACGATGAACCTTTAGTTGTAAATCGCAACGAAATAAAATACAGTGTTTTACAAAAATGAAGTTGAACTTCATTTTTGTAAGAACTGCTTTGACGAAAAAAAAATGATTTTTATAAACTCAGGATCAACAGATGCAAACACTGGGGAAGTATGTTTAAAAGAAATATCGAAGTAGAACTTCTGGATCTAGCCAAGGGTTACCCTGTCGTCACATTATTAGGACCTCGCCAATCCGGAAAAACAACCTTAGTAAAAGGGATTTTTAAACATAAAAAATACGCTAACCTAGAAGAACTGGATGTCAGGAATTTAGCTATCAATGACCCTAAAAACTTTTTAAACCAATTTGAAGATGGAGCCATCCTAGATGAGATTCAACGGGCTCCTCAGCTATTATAAAAATATCGATTTAGTATTTGCTATTGATTGATTTCGACGCTATTTGAAAGGTGTTTATAATCATCAGGGGCGTTATCGAGTAGAAGGAAAATTGAGTCAACAGCAACGGTCTTTTTTTATAAACTGGAAATCCCTTTTTCATAAGCGAATCTGCTGAACTGTTAGTAGAGGCCGTTAGACAGAGTCCTCAATGCAACGGCCTTGATTTAAGCCATAATCCTCCAGATGTGCTTTCTAATAACGTTGCAAATACTGATCCGATGCTTGTGCACCTCGAATATATCTGCGTCAAAAAAATCATATGGCAGCCGTGGGGTATTAGTCCTAGATCAAGCCGTTTGGCATACAACAAAACGAGTAAAAAAGTTCAGAGCTCAGCATCTGCTGAGTTAAACCCAATTGTAAAATTATTTTTGTCCAAATAGATGACCGTAGCTCTTACGATCCCTTAACAGTTTTGGCGTGCAGCCTCTCTTTTAATGATTCTATATAGATATAAACAACAGGGGTGAGGTAAAGGGTCAGGACCTGAGAAATAATGAGGCCTCCAACTATCACAAGACCTAAGGGGCGGCGTGCTATCGCTGTCATACCACCGATACCAAAAGCGATAGGGACAGCTCCCATTAAAGCTGACAATGTAGTCATCAGAATCGGGCGGAAACGGATAAGGCAAGCCTCATAGATCGCATCATTGGGATTTTTCCCTTCCGTCTCTCTTTTATGATTTGCAAAATCAACCATAATAATCCCGTTTTTAAGAACGATCCCCAGCAGCAACAGTAGTCCTACAACAGCATAAAGAGATAGGGGTATTCCCAATACCATCAAAGTAATCAGCCCCCCAAGGGTTGCTGGCGGTAGTGTCGACATAACAGTAATTGGAGGAAAGAAGCTTTCATATAAAATACCAAGGATCACATAAATAATAAAAAGCATGACTGCAATCAGGTAGGGAAGGTTTTGAAACGACTGTTGGAATACACTTGCCGAGCCCTGCAATCCACCATTGATGTTAGGGGGCAGTATTTCATGAGACAGTCGTGTCACCTCCTGCATCGCCTGGTCTAGGGGAATCCCCGCATCTGTATTAAAGGAGATGGTAGCCGATGGTAGACCATTGAAATGATTGATCGATAGAGGACCGAGCCCCTCTTTCATCTTCACAATAGAAGATAGGGGAATAAGGCTTTTGGTCGTTGTCGATGAGATCCATAATTGAGATAGCATCGAGGGGTCATTATAATATTTTGGTAAGACCTCCATGATAGCATAATATTGATTGAGAGGCTCGTTGATAGGTGAGAGGTTGATCTCTCCATAGGCCAGGCTGAGCGCATTTTCAATTTGCTGGGCGGTAACGCCAAGCATCGAGGCTTTATCTCTTAAAATCTCTATAAAAAGTTGAGGTTGTGCAATATCTAAATCAGAGGAAACAGAATGGAAAAACGGGCTTGCCTGCATCTTTTTTTGCATCATAGGTGCGTATTTAAAAAGATCCTGTGCGCTAAATGATTGCATCGTATATTGATAGTCCCCTTTGCTGTTTGTCGTACCTACCTGCAGGTTAATCAGAGGCATAGGTTTTAATAATACTGTAACTCCAGGGATCACATTCATCGATCTCATCAGATCTAAGGCCACATATCCTGCAAACTTCCTTTCTTTAAAGGGGTTTAAGATAACATACATCACCCCTTGGTTATCTTGGTTGCTAGGACTGATAGTGACCACAGAATGTACGTTTGGATTTTCTATGCCGATTTTACCGATTGCGTCTTGGATTGCCGACATCTGGTAGGGGGAAGTGCCATTCACCGTAATTGTAAAGCCTTGAATCAAGCCCATATCATCCCATGGAAGGAAGTCTTTTGGTAGCTTTACAAGCAGGACTAAGGTCAAAAGAAAAGAGGCGCATCCTCCCATAAGGACCCACTTTTTCTGCTTCAGCACCCACGATAATGAAGGCCTGTATATCTTTAGCATATTTTCGTTGATTGCATGAGAAAACTTTTCTATCCGTGTCTGCTTTTTGCCCTTTTCTTTTGCAGGTATGAATTTACTACATAAAAGAGGAGTAAGTGATAAAGAGACGAAACCAGAAATAAGAACGGCTGCAGCAATAGTCAAAGAAAACTCATGTAAAAGATATCCGATAATCCCTTTCATGAAAATTAGAGGAATGAACACGCAACATAAACATATCGTCATAGAGATGATCGTTGGCATGATTTCTTTAGATCCTTTGATCGCAGCCTCTAGGGGGGGCAGTCCTTCTTCTACGTGCCTTACGATATTTTCTAGAACCACGATCGCATCATCGACAAGAAAACCAATAGACAGAGATAGGGCCAGCAGAGAGAGGATATCGATGTTAAACTTGCAGTAGAACATCACAATAAAGGTCCCCAAGATAGAAATGGGTATGGCAATCGCTGGAATAACTGTATCGATCACCCGTCCAAGATATAAAAAAATGATTGTCACAACTAGGATAAGAGCAATCAGCAGAGTCAGTTTCACATCAATTACAGCTTCATTAATAAACACAGACTCATCATATTCTTTGAGTAAAGAGATTGAAGAGGGGATTTTTTGTTGTAACTCTGGCATGATCTGATTGATCTGATCGATCACACGCAGGGTATTGGCATTAGCTTGTTTAATAATTGCCAGACCGACTCCGTTTTTAACTTTTTCTTTGGTAAAGTATTTAACAGCGATCTTATTATTTTGACGACCATCAAAGACTGTTGCTACATCACAGAGCCTTACAATTGCTCCATCCTCTGTTTTCATAACAATTGGATTGTATTTTTCCGCATCAAAAAGTTGTCCAGCGACGTTGATTGTATATTCTTTGGTTTTTCCGTATAAAGAGCCTACAGGCAGATGCACATTGGCTGATTTTACGTTTTGGGCTATTTGATCAAGACCGATCTGTCTTCTAGCAAGTTTTTGAGGATCTACCTGGATTCTGACTGCAAACGGCTGTCCATGGGTTACAACCTGAGAGACCCCTTCAATGATACTGAGCCTCTGTCCTAACACTGAGTGGGCATAATCATAAATCTCACTTAAAGGCACCACGTTCGATGTGAGCATATAAAAAAGAATAGGGCTTTCTGTAGGATTCACTTTTTGGTAGTAGGGTGCATACGGCAGGTCTGGTGGCAGCTGCCCACTTGCTGCATTAATTGCTGCCTGCACATCAGGGGCTGCTACATCGACATTTTTATCGAGGACAAACTGCAGGACAATGCTTGCGCTACCTGTATAGCTTGTCGAACTAATCGACTGGATCCCATTGATTGTAGCAAACTGCTGCTCTAAAGGCACCACCACGTTATTGGCAATCGTTTCAGGTGAGGCTCCTGGGTAGGAAATGCGTACCTGAATCGTTGGGCTAGCGATATCTGGCATGCTGCTAACTGGCAAGATGTCATAGCACAGGATACCAAAAAATCCGATTGCTAGCATCAGCAGTGTCGTCATCACTTTACGACGGATAAAAAGATCTGATAGCTTCACAGAGGACCCCTATCATTTAAAATCTGCAGATTTTTTTCTTCTAATCTCATGTGTTTGAGATACTCTTTTACAGGTAGCTCAATCGAGACGGTTGCATTATCTTTAGCCTGAGGAACATTGTTACTATCTTCGATGATCACTTTGAGTCCAGGAGAAATAGACATCTGCCCCTCTAAGACCACTCTGTCATCTGAAGAGATCCCTTCTTCGATCACGATCCTGTCACCGAATCTTTGTCCTGTTTTTACTTGTTTAATCGATGCGATCTCATCATCACCGACGACAAATACATAAGAGCCTTCTTGACCGGTTTGGACCGCTTTAGAAGGCAGAAGGATTGCATTTTCTAGGTGCTTTAAGATAAGCCTGACTTCGATGTATTCTCCTGGCCAGAGTATTTTTGCGTTATTACATAGGGTAGCTCTCATGAATACAGTGGCGGTACTTGCACTGACTTCATTATCGATTAAAGTGAGCTTGCCTTCATATTTAAGATCTGGATTTTGATTAAGATAGACCTCTGTTGTTAAAGGACCTTGCGCTTGATACTTTTGTATGATCGGTAGATCGACATCAGGAACATAAAAACTTGCGTAAATAGGATCGATTTGGTTGATAACGATTAAGGGGGGTGATTCTGCAACTGCAATATAGTTGCCTACATCAATTTGTTTTTTTCCAGCAATACCAGGTATGGGAGAATAGATGGTTGTATAAAGCAGGTTTAGTTTGGCACTGACCAGATCTGCTTTGCTGGCATCAACCCTACTTTTAGCCTCTATTAGATTGGTTACGTATTGGTCGTAGGTAAGCTTGGATACATATTCATCTTGTACAAGAGCTCTATAGCGGCTAACTGTTTCTTCTGCATATTTACAAGCTGCAATACTTTGTTTAAGCATGGCCTCGGCTTTATCTAAGGCAGCCTGATAGGGGCGCCCATCAATAGTAAAAAGGACCTGCCCTTCTTTAATCTCAGATCCTTCTTCAAAATACATCCCTGTAAGTTGTCCTGCAATTTGAGACTGAAGCTGTATTGTTTTATATGCCTGTAGGTACCCTGGGTAAGTAAGATAGACCGGTACAGTTTCTACAGAAGGTTGGGTTAGGATCACCCTTGGTTGAAAAAGAAAAGAAAAGTCTGGACCAGGCTTTGAGCAGCTCATACTCAATGAAAGAGACACTGCGAGAAGGGTAAAGGTATATCTCATTGAAATTCCTCTATAATGCTTGCGGGAGGGCTTGCAGCCCCACCTATTGAAAAAGTTAAATTAGCAAGAGCGGTAAACCACCCTTGGGTATTTTGTGCGAGCTTAGCTCTTGCATCGGCAAGAGAGCTTTGCGCTGATACAACACTTAAAATGTCAGCTGTACCTCTTTTATACTCTGCCATTGAGATCTCATATTGTTTCTGTGCCGAGGCAAGGTATTCTTTGGAATACCTCAGCGCATCAAATGCTACTTGTACATTATTTCTTGCATTCGTAACCTCTTGTACTAGTTGCAATTCAACTGTTTTAAGCTGCGTTTCAGACAGATCTCTATTGGATTCAGCAACTTTCATGTTATTGCGTTGATTGTAGCCTTGAAACAAAGGCATGCTCAAATTGAAATAGCTTGTATAGTCATATTTGTCGTTTACACCACCGGAAAAATAGGTTTTTCCAAAATCGAGGTTGTAGACTAAATTCGGAAGAATCTGCCTTTTAGCCGCTTTAAAACTTAGCTCTTTACTTCTTAAATCAGCTCCGGCTCCTAAGAAATCAGGACGGCTTTGCATGCCGACGGCTACTAGTTCTTCTAAAGAGGGTAGCTCTTGTTGCTCAGGGTTAATATCTGCTACATGTTCTAGTGCAATCGGTAGGCTCGCTGGTAGACCCATATCTGTTAAAAGCTTTGAGGTGCTAGCGACCACTTGCTGTTTTTGCAGAGCCAGAGAGATTTGAAATTGCAAAAGCTCTGTTTTAGCTTGCAATAGGTCGGAGAGATTTTGCGTTCCACTTTGAAAGGCTACTTCTGCAGCATCTAGTGTCATCAAAGCTGTTTGTACATTTTCTTTGTCTGCTTGTAGCAGCTGCTGCTCATATAGTGTGGTATAGTAGTCTGTAGTGACCTGGTTAATCACTGTCTGGATTTGTCTATTATGGTTGTAGTCAGCAAAGTATAATGCTTGCTGGGCAGCATGGGCTGTTGCGCTGTTTTTCCCGAAGTCAAAGAGGGTATAGCGCAGAGTAAATTGCGGTCCAAACTGATTAAACAGCTCTACAAAGACCTGATTGCCCGAAGTGCCAAGGCTTGCACTACCTGCGCTAGAGCCGGTATCAGCACCGGT
>CAMCLJ010000046.1 GCA_945875745.1 Chlamydia trachomatis | reverse complement strand
GAAAACCTTTTTGTTCTGCTTTATGTTGCAGTATTGCGACACGGGTTTCAAGGTCTGGTATGCCGATATTGGCTACAAGACCCCACTCCATGCGGGCAATCATCCTTTCAGACAGTTTTAATTGTCCTGGCGGTTTATCACTTGTGATAACGATTTGTTTATTTTGATTGATGAGCGTTTCAAAGGTATTACAGAACTCTTCTTCGAAGTTTTGTCTGTTCTGCAGAAATTGAATATCATCGACAAGTAGTACATCAAGGGAGCGATAAAACTTCTTCATTTTATCTAAAGTTTTATTCCTTAGGTTGTCTACTAAATCATTAATAAAGGCTTCGGTGGTGATTGCATGTACCCTAAGTTTTTTATGGCTTTGCTTAATCGAATGGCCAATTGCGTGTAAAAGGTGAGTTTTGCCTAAACCAACACCGCCGTGAATAAAAAGGGGGTTATAGGATTTTCCAGGTCTTGCTGCAACGCCCAGTGCTGCTGATTTAACAAATTGATTAGAGGGACCTTCTATAAAATTATCGAAGGTATAAAATGGATTCAGCCTCAGCTCTTGATGTTCTTTAATAATTTCTTGGGGTAACGGCTCTGGAATTGGTGGATTGCTGGTGGTGGTATTTTGTTTTTTTGTTTCAGCGATAATAAATTCTATCGACGGTTCACCTGAGGGCAGGGTAGGGACAAACTGTACGAGGTCTTTTTTATAATTATCAATTAGATATTGCTGCACAAAGATATTGGGGACTTCAAGCTTCAGCTTTTCTAAAGACGATTCAATGACTTTAATAGGGGAAATCCAGTTTTCAAATTCTGTAGATGAGCACCGCTCTTCTATGAACTCTAAAAACAAATCCCATGCATCCTGCGGTGGACTGATCAACATATGCTTGCCATTTAGTTGTATTGAATGTTGGATGAAAAAACTATCGTCTAATGTCGTCAAGTTACCATTGGTTTCAAAATCGTTGCAAGTAAAATTCGATCTTATCATCACTCAGGGATGGTAACCTCTTGAATTAGAAAATGCAGAGAGCCAAGATTTATTCTCGCCTGCATTCTAAGTCTGCCTATTAAATCGGAGTGAGAGATTTTTGCTCATAGGCGCATATTTTTTGATCGAGCATTTTTTTGGTATAGGCACTAAGCTTGGGATATCGGGTGCCAACGGCTTTTTGCAATTGATGAAAAATCCGAGCTAATTCTTCTTTATGTACGGGCTGGTCCCTTGGGGATTTTGTGATTCTTCCAAAGTCAATTTATACAGCATCTCCGTTACGAAAACCATAGTTATTATTCGGTTACAGTGATTGTTAGATCGAATGTAGTTGGCTTATTAACGTGGATATACAAAAGGCCACACTCTTTACGTAAATCAGAAAAAGCCATCCTGTGTCGATCTGCTAGAACGCGTAATCTAGCTTTTCTTTTTAGGTAGGCATGAAAGATCCATTTCATTGAATTCACTTCTCAATATTTATGAAATAGAAAAAGATAGCTGAAACGGGTATTTGTATCTAAACAATTAGTGCAGGAGGAAGGCTCTTATTTTGTGGGGGATATGGAAAGGCGTAGGGCGCTATCTATTGTCCATCCGTTTTATCATGGCGACCTCATTTAGGTGTATGCCATCACAAGTGCTGTTGCTTGGTTTGCGATATCGGTTTGTTTGCTTTTTTCTAGTAGGCGAGCTTGCAGTAGGCCTTGTTTTTTATATCCTAGGGCAAGAAGGGCTTTAGTTTTGTTAAGTAAGGTGGCTTCATGTTCTGGATCGACTTTTAAAGCTTTTTCTAAATAATTTAAGGCCATTAGATTATTTCCTTTTTGTAGGTAAAGGGCTCCAAGAGTCTGTAGGTCGTAAGCACTTTTTGGGCTTAGAACAGAAAGAGCCTCAAAAAAGGTGATGGCGATATCGTATAGGCCTTGTTTAATATACGAATATCCAACAAAACGTAGGTCTTCTAGCTCTTCTGTTTGCCACCCCAAGACTTCTAGCCATTTTACGTTATCCATTTCTATCCTTTTTGGTACTGGGTCCTTCTACTATTAATAAAACTGATGTTTTTGTCTAAGTATACAATACAGTCTAAAAGTTTGATCAGGATTTTTTTTTCTTTATCTATTTCTTTTTCTAGCTGCTCTTCATTGAATTTTTTTTTAGGGTCTTCGTTTCTTTCATCATCTTTTCTTATTACTTTTTTATTAAGTTGAGATTGGGCTTTTGCTAGGATTTTTTGAGATTGATTTTCTTTTTTATCAAAAGAACCTAAAGAAGGAATCAATTGATGTGTGAATAACCTTTTTTTTTGCTCATTGAATCGAAAGGGAGCGACAAAATCTGCCCAGGGAAGATTTCTTTTAGACAATCCAAATAAAGCATCAAATTCTGAAGGATAGGCAGGTTGGGTGACGTCAATTTGTGTTTGAGGAACAATTCTTCTGGCTTCCTTGAGGATGTTTTCATCTAGAAATTCTTGATCCTGAGCATAGCGATTTGAAACGTCTACCCCTAGATTGTCTATTGTCCGTCTTGCCATACTGAATCCTTCTTGTTTTGTTTAACGTTTCAGATGCCATGGGATTTAAATTTAATCAATAAATTAATTTAATTTCAGGATTTTAATGATATTAGGATTTTCATTCCCACCAATTCCCACTTTGTTATTTTTTTTGCAAATCATTTATTTTCAATGATTTGGTTTGCTGCTCATCTGTGTAAGCGTGGAATTTTTTTGTAAATTTATTGCTAACTTCAAATATTGGTGGTAAATTGTGGGAAAGTAGACCTAGAAGGTGGTTGGTTGTGTTCTTTTTCAGCGGATCGACAGATGCAAAACTTGATGATAAGGGACGATTTGTTCTACCGCAGTCTATGAGATTAGGCTTGGTTGAAGATGGTCAATTGGAGTTTAGTATCGGTTTGGGTCTGGGTGGGTGTCTGGCTATTTATAAAAAAAGTGACATCCAGAAAATTGTTGAGAAATTCCAGTCCAAACAACACATCGCTAGGTATCAGAAATTCTTTACCTTGTTTTTTTCTACGCTACATCAAACCTCTTGCGATAAAATTGGACGGGTTATGATCCCCGCCGTTTTAAGAAAAGCCGTTGGTATTAAATCAGAGGTTGTTGTCGCTGGGGTCCTAAATAAAATTGAGATTTGGCCTAAAGAGCAATATGCAGCTCAGCTCAGTTTGATGCTTGAAGGCAAAGATCCAGAGATGAATCTATATAAAATGACTGAAGAGGCGTTTGCTTTACTTTCTGATATTGACAAAGGGGAAGAAAATGAAAATGAATAAAGACAAGCCCCACCTGTCTGTTATGGCAGATGAGATGATTACTCATTTTGAAGGAGCTGATCTGCGTGTTTTTGTAGAAGGCACATTAGGAGCGGGCGGACATGCAAGGTGCCTTCTAGAAGCTCATGATGAAATTGAGATGTATATAGGATTTGATCAAGATCCTGAGGCGATCGAGATTGCCAAAACTGTTCTGGAGCCCTGGAAAGATAAAGTCCACTTTATCAATGCAAATTTTTCAATGATGGAAAAGTATCTATCCGAGATGAAAGTAAAAAAAGTCGATGGTTTTTTTTTGACCTCGGAGTGTCCTCGATGCAGTTCGATAAAGAGTACAAAGGGTTTAGTTTCTCAAAGGACGGTCCTTTAGACATGCGTATGAATCCATCGGATACTCTCACTGCTAAAGAAATCGTTAATAAGTGGTCTGAAGATCTGCTGGGTAAGATTTTTCGGGAGTTTGGAGAGGAGCCTAGGTGGCGTCAAGCGGCAAAGGCTATTGTAGTGGCCCGTAAAAAGCAGCCGATAGAAACTACGATTCAATTAAGCAATGTGATCTGTGGAATGTCACAGGGACGTGGCAAGCTACATCCAGCTACACTTATTTTTCAAGCCCTACGTATTGCTGTAAACAGGGAACTAGACGTTCTGAGTGAGGGATTAAGCAAAGCCATGGACTGGCTATCACCGGATGGAAGGATTGGGGTGATTAGCTTCCATAGTCTTGAAGATCGAATCGTAAAAAATATATTCCGCACTGCATCTACACCCATTCGGCAAGGAAAAGAAAAATTAGATCCGATGATGAAATTATTGACCAAAAAACCCTTAATTCCTTCTTTAAAAGAAATTCGACTTAACCCAAGAGCTCGTAGCGCCAAACTGCGATTTGCTCAAAGAATGGGATCATAAATATATGATAAAAAAAATGATTATAAAATTATTTATTTGTTTCTGTGTGGGCAGTCTATGTCTTTTCTCTTATTTAGAAAGACAAAATGAATTAACCCATTTAAAACTTTACGCTCCAAAAATTCTTAAAGGCATCAAGGCTCTTGAAGAAGAGAATACCCGTCTAGCTTATGAGATAGATCAGTTTGAAAGCCCGGAGAATATGATGGCTTTGGCTCGTGATATTCGGTTCTGTCATCTTAGACATCCTTTGAGAAAAGAAGTTGTCATGATGCAGGAGGGTATCGCACTGCAGTATCCTCTCTTAGAAGATGAGGATAAATTTGCATTCATAACTCAATATACACTGGCAGTTGGAGCAAAATAAATATGCAACAAAGGCGTGATCGGGGTTCTATGCCTATAGAAAACCGTCGGCGTTTGGTGTGGCTTGCTATATGGGTCTTTTTTCTATTTTGTCTTCTTATTATCCAATTTTATAAAATACAGATTATTGATGGGGAGAAGTGGACAAAAAAAGCTCTGGCACAGCACCAGCTAACGCTAATAGAACCTTGCAAGAGGGGAACCTTCTATGCAAATACATCCTTAAAGGAAGGGCATCCGGAAGTATTAAGGCCCTTGGTTGTTGATGTTCCAAAATTTCATCTTTTTGTCGACCCTAAATCGATTCCGATTCATCTGAAATCATCTGTTGCAAACGGGATATCCTCGATTTTGCGGTTTAAAGAAGAAGATAAGAATAAGGTTGCAGGACATCTGTCTAAAGAGTGCAGAAATCGAAAAGTCCTCATGTGGCTTAGCAGAGATAAACGTAATGCGATAGAGCTTTGGTGGTTAGATTTTGCAAAGGCCCATAAATTACCAAGGAACGGACTCTATTTTGTACAGGATTATAAAAGGTCTTATCCATTTGGGAAGCTCTTGGGTCAGATTTTGCATACAGTTCGTGAGGATAAAGACCCTGTTACCCATCAACATATTCCGACCGGTGGCTTAGAGCTTGTCTTGGATCGTTATCTGCAGGGAAAAGAGGGTAAGCGTATATTACTGCGCTCTCCAAAGCATCCTTTAGATACAGGCAAACTAATCCTTGCTCCTGAAAATGGGTCCGATATTGTTTTAACAATTAATGACTACATTCAAGCGATTGCTGAGGAAGAAATCGCCAAAGCGGTAAAAAAAGCCAATGCTAAATCTGGTTGGGCGATTATGATGGATCCTCGCACAGGAGAGATTTTTGCCTGGGCCCAATATCCTTTTTTTGATCCCAGTCATTATAAGGGTTATTTCAATAATGCTTATTTAGCTGAGCATACAAAAGTTCGCGCCATTACAGATCCTTATGAGCCTGGATCGACTATGAAGCCTATTACAATGGCTATTTGTCTGCACGCTAATGCAGAGCTGAAAAAGCAAGGAAAGCCCCCTCTTTTTAATCCCCAAGAAAAAATTTCCACTGCAAGTGGTTATTTTCCTGGTAGATCGACACCGATTCGAGATACGAAACTCCACCGGTTTTTAAATATGGAGATGGCCATACAGAAATCTTCGAATATTTATATGGCTCGTATGGTCCATCGGGTAATTGATGCTTTAGGCAATGACTGGTATAGAAATGCTCTTCAAAATATTTTTGGTTACGGAGTTAAAACAGGTGTAGAGCTTTCATCAGAAACAGCTGGACTACTTCCAACACCTGGTAAAAAACATCCTAACGGAGCCCTTGAATGGTCGGTTCCGACACCTTTTTCTCTTTCGTTCGGGCATAATCTACTTGTAAACAGTCTTCAAATGCTCAGAAGTTACGCTATTTTATGTAATGGGGGATTTGATGTTACCCCGACTTTAATTAAAAAGATTATCCAGACTCAGCCAGATGGTTCTTATAAGGTGATTCGAGATAATGTAGGTAAAGAGAAAGTTCAGGGGTATAAAAGGCTGCTGGATCAGTCTATTTCTGATGAAATCACTCAAGTTATGAAATATGTAACAAAACCTGGTGGGAGTGCTCCTAAAGCAGATATTTACGGATACACTGAGGGAGGGAAAACTGCTACTTCTGAAAAAATTGTCAATGGAGTTTATTCCCGTACTAACCATATTTCGACATTTATCGGTTTCGCTCCCGCGAAGAATCCCCGGTTCGTTATGCTTATTGCTATTGACGAGCCTGAGTATAAGTTTATTCCTGGTGTCGGTAAAAATCATATGGGAGGAGCTTGTGCTGCTCCTGCGTTTGGAGAAATAGGTTCTAGAACTCTGCAATATTTAGGTGTTGAACCAGATGATCCTTATGGATATGCTCCTGGGGATCCCAGACGTGATCCTGAAAAAGCTGATTGGGTCAAAGACTCTGAAAGATTACAGAAAATTTATTTAGATTGGAATCATTAATGAAATTAAAACGGCTCCTTAAAACCATTCCCGGTATTGAAGTCAGAGGCTCTAAAGAGATTGAAATTACGGGAGTAACGTCGAATTCAAAAACGGTGGTTCCAGGGAATTTATTTATCGCTAAAAAAGGACTGTCTTCAGATGGTTCGCAGTTTATTGAAGAGGCTATTGCAACCGGAGCTGCAGCAGTCCTTACCGATATGTATAATCCGTTTCTATCTAAAACAGTAGTTCAGCTTATCACGAAAGATGTGGCTGCATTAGAAGCGGTGATTGCCAACATTTTTTACGAAGACCCATCTAAACACCTCTTTACTGTAGGTGTCACAGGAACCTCTGGTAAGACCACTACCACTTATATGATTAGGCATCTGCTGCAGGAATTAATTGGAATGACAGGTCTTATCGGCACTGTCGAATGGATTGTAGCCGATCAATACTTACCCTCTAACATGACTACCCCTGAAATTATTACCACGTTAAAGCTGATGCGGGAAATGAGGGGGGTGGGTTGTAAAGCTTGTGTGATGGAGGTTTCTTCACACGCACTAACTCAGCGTCGGGTAACAGGTATCGATTATGATGTGGCTGTGTTTACTAACTTATCCCAAGATCACCTCGATTATCATAAAGATATGCAATCCTATGCACAGGCTAAAGCGTTATTATTTGCCTCTCTTCAAGATTCGTCTAAAACTGCTGTTATTAATCTGGATTCTCCTTGGGGTGTAATGATGTTTGCCCAATCTGCTGCCAGTCGCAAAATTACCTATGGTATAGAAAATGAAGCGGATCTTATGGCGGAAGGGATTGTAATGGGTCATGAGTCGACAGAATTTTATGTTGTCTATAAAGCAAAAAAATACCTTTTCATTACCTCAATGATCGGACGGTTTAACGTATATAATTTACTAGCTTCTATTGCAGTGGGTTTAGCTAAAGGGTTTTTAATGCCCGATATTATACAAGCATTAGGTTCTTTTTCTGATGTGCCTGGCAGATTACAAAAAGTGCCCAACGATCGAGGACTGCATATTTTTGTCGATTACTCGCATAAACCTGATGCTTTAGAAAACGTGCTTTTGACATTACAAGCCCTTAAAAAGGGCAGGTTAATTTGTCTTTTTGGTTGTGGTGGTAATCGGGATCAAGGTAAGCGGGCCCTAATGGGAAGTATTGCAGAACGTTTAGCTGATAGAGTCATTCTGACTTCTGATAACCCTCGATCAGAAGACCCATTAGAAATTATTCGTCAGATTATCCAGGGAGTTGCAGATGCATCTGCTGTAACTGTTGAACCTGATCGCCGTTTGGCCATACACAACGCAGTTCAAGATATGCGCAGGGATGATATTCTGCTGATTGCTGGAAAAGGACATGAAACTTATCAGCTTTTTGGGCGTCATCAAGTCGAATTTGATGATCGATGTGTAGCTCAAGATAGTTGTAAATAAATTTATCTAGTTACTGACCGACTCTTTGCTTGGAAGAAAATCTTCTTCTTATGCAAAATGGATCTATTCTCGGAGTTTTACACTGAATATGAAAATGCCCCCTGCAGCTTCTTTGATGATTTATCTGATTAGTGTTTATTCCCTTTGTGTCAGCTGCCTATTTGGAGAGCTCATCCACAGTAGTGAGGGTCTGCGTTCTAAAGAATTTCAACAGCTGACCTCACCTATCATCAGTAAACCTACTATTATGTTAGATGCAGGTCATGGTGGTAGAGACGAGGGAACAAAAGTCCATTTTTTTAAAGAAAAGAAAATTGCTTTAGCAACAGCTTTATATACAAAAAGATATCTTGAGCAAATGGGATATCGCGTGATACTTACTAGGGCAAAGGATATAGAGGTCTCGTTAGCTAGGCGTGTGGCTCTTGCGAATAAAACACGAAGCGCTCTTTTTATTAGCATTCATTTTAACGCATCTAAAAATACTGAGGCCAAAGGAGTCGAGGTTTTTTACTATGATGCCAAAGATCAAGAAAGAACTAAAAATTCACGAAAACTGGCTAACTATATACTCCATCAAGTCATCGATCAAACTGAGGCGTCATCGCGAGGGGTAAAAGTAGGTAACTTTCATGTGATTCGTGAAACCCAGATGCCTGCTGTTTTAGTTGAAGGTGGATTTGTCACCAATGTACAAGAATGTTCCCATTTAAGAAAAAAAGAGTATTTAGAGCATATCGCCAAAGGGATAGCTTTGGGTATAGATAGATATTTTAAGTCGTAAAAAGTTTGTCCTCAGCGCGAGTTGAACGCGCGACCTGTCGCTTAGGAGGCGACCGCTCTATCCACCTGAGCTACGAGGACGCTCAATAGAAAAGGAAGATTCTAAGCTAAGGTAGTGGTTTGCTGCAAGGCTAAATTATTCTAAAAGATATAAGCAAAAGAGGGAAAAATGACACAGAAACAGGCAGATATTGGCCTTATCGGACTGGCCGTCATGGGGCAGAATTTAGTCTTGAACATGAATGACCATGGATACACAGTTGCTGTTTTTAATCGAACTGTATCTAAAGTTGATGATTTTATGGCGGGCTCAGCTAAGAACACACAAGTGGTACCAGCCTATAACTTATCAGACTTTTTTAAGGCGCTAAAAAGACCTCGGAAAGTGATGATGATGGTGAAGGCAGGCCAGGCAGTCGATGATCTCATTGAAGAATGCCTTCCCTTTTTAGAACAGGGTGATATTGTAATTGATGGTGGTAACAGCCATTATCCGGATACCGAACGTAGGGTAAAAATGCTTGCTGGTAAAGAGATTTTATTTTTAGGTACAGGGATTTCTGGAGGGGAGGAGGGCGCACGCCACGGTCCATCCATTATGCCAGGTGGTAATCCAGAAGGCTGGTCTCATGTAAAAAATTTATTTCAAAGCATATCAGCTAAAGCTAAAGAAGATGGGCTAGCCTGCTGCGATTGGATAGGGGAAGGAGGAGCTGGTCACTATGTAAAAATGGTGCATAACGGTATTGAATATGGGGATATGCAGCTTATTTGTGAAGCCTATCAGTTACTGCGGGATGTAGTTGGCCTGACTGTGGCTGAGATTAGAGATATCTTTTTACAGTGGAATCAAGGGGTGTTAAGTAGTTATTTAATTGAAATTACAAGTGGAGTCCTTTCTTATACAGATACTGATGGTACACCGCTTGTAGATAAAATCCTTGATGTGGCAGGACAAAAGGGGACTGGTAAGTGGACAGGTATTAGCGCGCTTGATCTGGGACAACCTGTGACTTTAATTGGGGAGGCAGTTTTCGCTCGATGTCTGTCTTCGTTAAAAGAACAAAGAGTTAAAGCATCTAAGGTATTTCCTCATAGTAAGCTCCGTTTTGAAGGAGATAAAAAGCAACTTATCGAAGATATTAGGCATGCTCTGTATGCGTCGAAGATTATTAGTTATGCGCAAGGTTTTATGTTAATGAAGGCAGCAGCCGATGATATGAAATGGCATTTAAACTATGGATCGATTGCATTAATTTGGCGTGAGGGTTGCATCATTCGCAGCCGCTTTTTAAATGATATTAAAAAGGCTTACGATAAAAACCCTAATCTAGAAAACTTGCTATTTGATGATTTTTTCCGAGGGGAGATTTTAGGATCTGAAATCGGGTGGAGAAGAGCTGTTTCAAAAGCTATCGAGTATGGAGTTCCTGTACCATGCTTTAGTACTGCTTTATCTTTTTACGATGGATATCGTTCAGAAAGACTTCCTGCTAATTTATTGCAGGGACTGCGAGATTTTTTTGGTGCCCATACTTATGAAAGGGTAGATCAACCTCGTGGCAAGTTTTTTCATACCAACTGGACAGGCACCGGTGGCGGCGCCACCGCTGGTTCTTACAGCATATAAAACAAGGGCAGCGTTAGCGCTGCCTTTCTTTAATTTTTTTCTTCAGCCTTCAGTACTTCCATAAAAGCCGATTGGGGAATATTGACCTTCCCAATCTCTTTCATCTTCTTCTTTCCCTTTTTTTGCTTTTCCCAGAGCTTTCGTTTTCTTGTAATATCACCACCATAACATTTAGCAGTTACATTTTTTGTAATTGCTCTGATTGTTTCTCTGGCAAGGATCTTTCCGCCCACTGCTGCTTGGATTGGGACTTTAAATTGCTGCATCGGTATTACCTCAATCAACTTTTCGCAAATCCCTCTTCCTCTGCTTTCTGCTTTAGATCTGTGAACCATACATGAAAAGGCATCGACGGGTTCATCATTCACGCGGATTTCAAGTTTTACGATATCACTGGATTCATAAGAATCAACTTCGTAGTCAAACGATCCATAACCACGTGTAATCGATTTAAGTTTGTCGTTGAAGTTAGTAATAATTTCATTCATTGGGAATCGGTAGGTTAGTAGCAAACGGGAGCTATCCATTGTTTCTGTCTTTACAAGTAAACCCCGTTTTTCCATCCCCAGGCTCATTACGGCACCTAAAAATTCGACTGGGATCATAATATGACATTTCACCCAAGGCTCTTCGATTGTTTCAATATGTGTCGGATCAGGAAAATGTGCAACGTTATCGATATTCAGCTCCTGACCATTACGCAACGTGAATTTATAAATAACGCTTGGGGCTGTAGTGATGATGTCGAGATCGAATTCTCTTTGTAAACGTTCAAACACAATCTCTAGGTGTAATAGTCCAAGAAACCCACATCGGAAACCAAACCCTAATGCTAAGCTACTCTCTTGCTCTACCTGTAGAGCGGAGTCATTGAGCTGAAGCTTGACAAGAGCGTCTCTTACGGCTTCAAAATCTGATGAATCAACCGGGTAAATCCCTGCAAAGACCACCGGTAAAATGAGTTTAAATCCAGGAAGTGGCTCCGTTGCTGATTCGATAGTTGTGGTAATCGTATCGCCTACTTTGACATCTGCTGTATTTTTAATGTTGGCAATTAAGTAACCCACTTCACCAGGTCTTAGTATATCGACTGGTTTTTCATGAGGTGAAAATACACCCACTTCTAAAACCTCAAAAACTTTGCCTGTTGCCATCATTTTAATTTGTGTTTTTTTCTTAATCTCTCCACTACAAAGTCTTACGTAGACCATGACACCTCGATAGGTGTCGTAATAGGAATCAAATACTAAGGCTCTGAGGATATGGTCTTTCGGAGGTTTTGGAGGAGGGACTTCAATGATGATTTTTTCTAAAATATCTTTAATCCCAATTCCTGTTTTAGCAGAACATAAAACCGCATCTGAAGTGTCGATGCCTATAACATCTTCGATTTGTTGCTTTACTGCATCAACATCTGCTGAGGGAAGATCGATTTTGTTGATAACCGGAACAATCTCAAGTCCTCTATCGAGCGCCAGATGGACATTGGCTAGACTCTGTGCTTGAACTCCCTGGACTGCGTCAACAACAAGTAGAGCCCCCTCACAAGCCGATAAAGATCTCGATACTTCATAGGTAAAGTCAACGTGTCCTGGAGTATCGATAAAATTGATTTGATATTCTGTCCCGTTATCGGATTTATAGTACATCGTCACAGGGTGGGCTTTAATGGTAATGCCTCGTTCTCTTTCTAAGTCCATAGCGTCTAGGACCTGTTCTTTCATGTCACGCGAGGCGATAGTATGAGTTAGTTCAAGTAGCCTATCTGCGATGGTCGATTTGCCGTGATCGATGTGGGCTATAATGGAAAAATTACGTATGAGCTCTAAATCGTACTTATGCATAGGAGTCCTTAAAGTTGAAGAGGTAACTGTAATGGAACGGGAGAAAGAATTCAAGGACCACTCCCTGTAGGATGTGAAAAATAATTAGAGATAAAAATATGATTGCCAAGGTCCACTGACCCGGTAAGTGGATAGACAAGTAAAATGAAAAGCAGTAAAAAGATGGGTAGAATCCCTGTTTTGTAAGCAAAGAAGTGAACCTTTACTCTTTAAACAGAATTAGAAAATTAATGAACCAGGTAGCAAATCCGATTAGCTGGGGCAATTCTCCATATTTGCTGAGCTTGTTCCTAATTAATTCAAGCATTTCTAGGATTATAATGATCCAGATAGAATAAGCTAAGAGAGCAGATAGGGGATCGGCCGTCTAAATAAGACTCATGTGTTTTTTTGTCTGAATCAGTAAAATTTTCTTGCAAGAAATCATATACTAAAAATTTAATATTACCTTCCAATCTACCGGGGGTAATGTATATGGGTATTCGGTCCTTTCTTTCAAAAATCATCCTTCTTCTTTTAATACCCACAATCTTAGCTCAGCCCCTGTATGGATGGGACAATCACACTCATACTGAGCTAAGCACATGCCAAGATTCTTTAAACACTTCTTCTCTCATTACCTATGACGGGGTCCTGCAGTATCTTGCTGATATTGAATCGGGGGCTGTTGAATCCAGATGCAGTGCAAAAGATTTTGAGCGTATCAACTCCTGGCTTATTTATCTGGCACGCTGCGGAGTCATACCAGGTGATACTGAATCGGAGAGCCTACTTGAAATCGACATCCAGGAGCTGGATGAAGAAGATACAGGCTATGAATTTAGCCTATCTTCCGATGAGGATTATCACTTTAGCCTGATCCCTATGGCGCAAGCAAGCCATCTTGAAGCTTTTCTCTGCAAAAGCCGCCTTGCTAAAAAGTGGAAGCAGATAAAGCATTTCGTCAAAAAACATAAAAAAGAAATCCTTATCGGCGCAGCCGTACTTGTTGCAGCAGGTCTTGTAGTCGCAGCAGTCAGCGGAGCTATGGCAGCTGCTGCTACAGGGGCCGCAGCTGCTGCCTCTGTAGACAGGGACTCCTCCTCTACAAAAGCCTCCGATATTGCAGAGCAAACAGAGGCGATGAGACAGGATGTGCTCTCAAAAGAACTGGCAACACTACAAGATCCAAGCTTTCCTCCAGAGGAAAATGCACGAATTCTTGGACAAGCTGCAACGCAGGCAGCTTTTGAAAGACTAAATAACACAGTGTCATCTAATTCATATTTTGCAAGTGATATTGAAAAGAT
>CAMCLJ010000045.1 GCA_945875745.1 Chlamydia trachomatis | reverse complement strand
AGCTTTGTTCGTCAAAAAAAGACATCAGTTACTGAGGCAAGAAAAATGCAGGTGGATCTAACACAAACTTTTCTTGATATGATTAATAAAAGCAAGACACTTGCTCCCTATCTTAAACACAGACCCTTTAATGAAAAATATCTCAATATACGAGTGCTTTTTAAAAATGGTAGAGAAGGACTTTTTGGTGATGGGAGCCTCTCTAGGATGCTGCAAGAAGATGGTATAATCCATTACTTGAATGAAAAATCTCCTAAAAGACGTATTATGGGATGGATTGACGGCAATCCACTCTTTGATGAGACATTTGAGGAAGCGGTCTTAAAAGCTGGTAAAAGGGTTAAACAAAAGAATAAAAACCAATAAAATTTTTATCTATAAGAACAAAGGCCTTGATTTGGTATTATTAAAGAAAAACCACCAGTTAGGGCCTAGAAATTTATGATAAAAAAAATCGTGATCTTGTTGATTAAAGGATATCAACTAACGATCAGTCCCTTTCTAGGCACATGTTGCAGGTTTTGTCCTAGCTGCTCTGAATATGGGATAGAGGCATTTCAAAAGCACAATGTAGCAAAAGCTTTTTGGATCACTGTAAAACGAGTGTGCAAATGCGGCCCCTGGCATCCAGGAGGATTAGACCCAGTTCCTAAAAAAAAATAGTTTACGATGGTGGAATCGGAATCTGCAACGACTTGCCAACCTTAAGCTTGTCTGTTTCCAACTGATTCAAGTTTTTAATCGAATCAACTGTGACCTTATACTTTCTAGAGATCTTCCAGAGGCTATCTCCTTGCTGAATCACATGAACCGTTGTTTTAGAGACTTCTTTAATAGAAAAAGGCTCACTTACTTTCGTAATGGTGACAGTAGAGGGTGCTGGTAGAGCAGTTGGCATGGCTGCTTTAAGTAATACCTCAGGACAAAATCGTTTAACAGCTTCTTGATGCTGGTAGCCTTCAGGAAAAGATTCACTTGCTAGATCATAGAGAATGGAGGCGCTTTTTTTCCGGATCTCATCAGATCTTGGGCTAATCAGAATGTCTTTTGCAATCGTTTCAAGAGCTGTTTTTTGCTTTGTAATTAAGCTAAGAAAAAACACCAACAAAGAATCATCAAGCCTTTTAGATACGTATTCTAAATCCTGAAATGTGAGTAAGACTGCCGCTGTTTTAGAGCGGAATCTGTCGAAATAAGAAAGAAGAAAGGCCCGTCTTTTATCAACAGAAAAATCAGGAAGAAGCCTTTGCTGATCACAGAAGGCATGCAAAGCATCCCACTCCCCTTCAATCATTAAAGAAAGGGTGAACATCGGATCTGATGGAAGGGATGTCTTTTGAAGAAATGTATAGATCCCGTGATATTCAGGTGTTGTATAAAACGCGTTTAAAAGAAAGGGATCTGAGTTGAGGCCGGAGCGTTTTATTTCAAAAAACAAACCCTTACTTGTAAGAGGCCATTTTTCTGTCTTAGCATATGTTAAAATACCACGAAAATGCTCATCAGTGAGCGCTGGAAAAGCGGTCATACCTATTGCTTCAGAAGCATCGAGGCTCCGAAAAAATACCTTTCGTTTTTGAGGGATCATTCCACCGATGGCTTGATCTATATGAAAATGATGGAAGGCTACAAGAGATGCCAGCGCCAAATCTCTTTTTGTATACCCTTCTTCAATAAGTTGGGTATTTTCCAGTTCTAATAGCAATTCTTGGAAAGATAGAGCCGAATAAGCCTGTAGAATTTTTTCGTTAGAAATATGTTCTGATGGATCTCTTGGTAACTGCTGTGGTTCAACTGAAAAAGCAGCTTGTTTTTCTTTTAAAATAAAACAAACAAAACTGCCGAGCAATCCAATGTTAATCGTGCCACTAATAATTAGGGCTTGAGTTAGGGTCTTGGCCCTGCGCATCCAAAATTGCTCAAAAGAATCAGTCATAAACAGTACATCTTAGGTAGAACATTCAACTGTAATGTATCTTTTTTCCCTGTTTTAAGAAAACTTCTTTCGCAGCTAAAAAAGGTTTTTTCATCGATCAACCTTTGTTAGGCGGAAAAATAAATCCAGTAATATGACAAATTCTGCAAGGCCCTTATTTTATGTAGGAAAATAAAACTTAACTGATCTCTTCTGCAAACAACTTTTTCTTGTCTTAAGTGATCTAAAGATACCTACGTCTTCTACAAGAAAGATATGTAGAGCCACTACAAAAGTATGCGGAAGATCTTCTGGTCCAAATTTTAGGGAACCCCTTCGTTCGGAAGCAAAAAGTTCCTACAACATCTTTTTTGCAATTTATTAATGGATAAATGCCCATTATCAATGGTTGAGCATATTGAAAAAATACCAGCATTTTTTGGTCGGATCTATACAGCGATGACCTCGCCTTAGAACACACACGAGCCAATCGCACACCTGAGCTAAATCAACCCTGATAGTTCCCCTTTCCAGGGGGACCTTCCAGTCTATAAAATCAGAAATTGGATGTTCTTAGTAATGAGTTTGTATTTATTATTTTAAATAATAAAATAAATTATAATAATTTTTATTAAAAAATTAATAATTAATTAATATTTGTTCGATAAAATATCATTATATTAATAAAAATCAGGACAGAAAAATGAACTCTATACGTAACTGCCTAAATACGAAATGGAGGCTACCGTCTTATGTAGCCTTAAGTAAAGGACTTGGCCTGGGTAATATCGGATTACCGTGCCTGTTCTGCTCTTTTAAACAAATTGGAAAAACTTGGGTTCCTACTTTGATAACAGCGGGTTTTATTGGAGTATTAGGATTGGCAATTAGTCGTATTTATCGAAAAGCAACTGGATCTGAAGCGGCTCTACCAACTACAAAGGCATTATCGGCAGTAGCATCATGGGATCTTGAAGGATTAGCAGGGCCGGTAGAACCGGAGAAAGCATGGCTTAATGCGGACGGTCGAGAGAATAGAATTAGGACTGGACCCGATGCAATTAAAAGGAAATTGACCAAGGAATTAGCGTACGCTAAAGAGCAGAAAGATATTGAAGAAGATAAAGGCTTTGCATATCAGCCAGCCACAGGAGATATTCAGGGAAGGGATAGAACATCACCGACTTTTGAAAGACACAACGTCCTTGGTAGAGACGTTGGTATTTGCCATTTTATAGGTAAAAGAGCCGAAATGGAAGATGAGCATTTAGCAACCTCCTTTGATTTAAAGGTTGGTGGCGAGGTTTATCCTGTGAGTTTATTTGGAGTTTTTGATGGTCATGGTGGTGGACAAGCTTCTGCCTATGTAAGAGACAATTTACAGAAGAAATTGGTAGAAATGCTTATTCGATTTTGTCCTAATGAATTAACTAATGAAGGTATTTGGAACGCTCTAAAACTGACCTTTGTTGGATTAAACAAAGATTTGGCGCACCCTAGAGCTGGAACGACTGCGACTGTATCAATGATTTTAGATGGCAAGCTATGGACTGCAAATGTTGGTGATTCAAGAACCATTTTAGATGATGCGACTCAGCTCAGTGAAGATGCAAAACCAAATGACTCTCGCTATCGACAAGGAATCGAGGATCGAGGAGGTATAGTTACCAACCGTTGGAATGATGCCCCGCGAATTAACAGAGTCCTCGCAGTAGGACGAGCTATCGGAGATCATCTGATCAGGGGTGTCGACGATAATAGCCTCCGGCCTGTCAGTGCAAGACCTAAAATTACCATGATTCCTTTATCAGAGATCGAGCTGGGGACTCATTTGATCTTGGCATGCGATGGGATTTATGATGTAGCGAGTACAAGACAGGTGGCTCAAGGGGTAAAGGGCGATAAAGATGGATCAAGTATGCAGCTAGCTCAAAATATTGTCCATTCAGCGTATATGGCGGGCTCTAAAGATAATCTGTCTGCGCTCGTAGTTAAGCTGTAAGATTCGCTTTGGGTTGTAGTTGACTCAACCATCTCCCATCAGGACTGGTTAAAAATGCAAATAAATTAATATTGCAAAATTATTAAAGTTGCAATATTATATTCAAATTATTTTAAATAAAAATTATTAAACAATAATTATGTTATAATAAATATAAAAATTACAGGGAAAATCTATGTCATTACCTATCGTCATTATTTTCGAGCGTCATTGGGATACGATTCCTAAATCCGTTATAAAAGATTTATTACCCGAGTTATCCGAACGAGGGTATGGCACTTTTTGCTTTGAAGCTCCACAAAATTTATCATCCGCTGAAATTCTTGAGCGACATAACCATGGATTAAAAGAGGACTCTCAATTGCAGAAACAAGCTGAAACTCTCTTAAAGCAACAAGGGATCGCAAGTCAATTAAGTCAAACCAGCTTCAGTCTTTTAGCTGATCAAATGCGCTCATATGTTTCTAGCAAACACTATCTAATAGTCGCTGAAAAGATTAAACAATTACCAGCGAGCCGAATGCTGAAAGAAGTGTTTGATGAAGCGGAGGCAAGGTCTATATCCTTAAAGGGAATTGATATAAACAGCAGAGTGTTTGATCAGATGGTAGCTCCTGATTTGAGAGAGAGAGGAGAGGGACTCAGTCGTGAAATGGATCATCGCAATAAGACTATGTTCCAAAATTTATTAACGCTTCATTCCGAGCAAGAAGACGGGATCATTTTTGCTTGTGGAGCAAGCCATGCCAAAGGATTAATTGATCTATTTGAAAAACACAGCTTGCAGGATCAGGTCCTTTATTACTTTCCCCATTCATCCGATCGGTATGATGAATCCCAAAACGATATAGATCAAATAACCAGAGCAATGGGGGATACTTTAGTAGGCCGCACCTATCTTTTAGAAGAAAAAGATATTAAAGGATTTGGGAACGCAGTGGTGAAAGAAATCACTGCAAAAAATTACAAAGAAATCACAGATCGCAATTCCCATGCCGATACTTTAAGTGAGTGCTTTAAAATCCGCTTCAGACCTTTTCTGCGTGCAAGATGCCAAGTCGATGCTTTAGTTGAAATTACTGAACAAGCTGATATTAAAAATATTAGGGAGCGTTTATTGAAAGTAGGAATTTCCACTCACGATATCTGTTTATCCTCTCGAAGCTATTTGGTGGTTCCAAACGTCAATAAGCCTGATGTTGCAGAAAGAATACGTAGACAAGGATTGTAAGCAGATACCTATTGATACTAAGGGGACATAATCTGATGACCGATACAAGGCCTTGCGCTTGTTATCAAACAGGATAATAAATAACCAATTTTAAGTAAATTAGGCCAATCAAATAACTGAATTTATATAAATTCGGTCATTTCTGTTTATGCATTTGATGAAAAAAAAATAGTGAATTCGATAAAATCAATTTTTAATAAATTAATTACTAGCATGTTAAAATGATTCATTATGCTAAAATAAATGCAGGGTTATTTTAAGCCAAAGCCATGCAACCGCCTGTTATTATGTTTTTTGAACTGCAGCTCAAATAAATTCCCTAAATCTATTATAAAACAAGTGAAGGAAAAGAGGGCGGGAAACTTTTTGCTCTTTTGAAAATATCGATCGAAATCATTATAGCAAAAAGGCTCTTGTAAAAAAATTACAAGCAAACGATTGCAATCAGTTTGGTAAAAAAATTATATCCTAGTCTCTTCAAATAGACGCTTCTTACACCCTCATCTATTCCTTGATACAAAAGGCGTATAAGGAAAAAATCTCTTTTGTACGATATAGGCAGTTTGTTATAACAGTGGTTTTTTACTATATAACCTGCAATTTTTTTTATGAAAGTCACCCTATCCTGGTTAAAAGAATATTTACCTCTCAATATCTCTTCAGAAAAAATAGCTGAAGTACTCACACTAGCTGGAATCGAGGTAGAGGGAATCGAAACTATCGGCTCCAACTTCTCAGGCGTTGTCACTGCAAAAGTCATATCAACCACTGCCCATCCAAACGCAGATAAGCTATGTGTGGCTGTTGTCTTTGATGGAACAGAAGAGCTGCAAATTGTATGTGGGGCAAAAAACTGTAGACCAGGCCTGATCACCGCCCTTGCTAAAATAGGGGCTAAACTGCCACCTGATGAAAATGGCAAGCCATTTACAATAAAAAAAGGCAAGCTCCGAGATGTCGAATCCTTCGGAATGCTCTGTGGGGCAGATGAACTGGGCCTTACCAAGCAAGGTGATGGGATTGTGGAGCTAGATGCCCATCTGCCTTTAGGAGTAGATCTTTCAACTCTATATGGGGATGTTATTTTTGACCTATCCCTTACCCCTAATCTAGGACATTGCTTAAGCGTAAGAGGTATTGCTCGGGAGCTATCGGCTCTTTTGATGATCCCTTTAAAAGATCATCCAGTCCATATCCAAGAAAAAGGGCCAGACATCCACAAGCTACTCAAAGTCCAGGTAGAAGACAAAGACCTATGCCATCGATATACTGCCCGTGTATTACAAAAGGTAACAGTTGGCCCATCTCCAGAATGGCTACAACGCAGGCTCTTACTATCTGGGGTCCGCTCGATTAATAATATCGTGGATATATCTAATTATGTGATGCTACAGATTGGTCAACCTTTACATATCTTTGATTATGATCAGATCAAAGATCATGAGCTGATGGTAACCACCAGGTCCCAATCGGATCATCTAAGGACACTCGATGATCTTGAGCGAAAAATCCCTAAAAACACTCTTTTAATTTCCGATACACAGCAACCCCTTGCCTTCGCTGGTATCATGGGAGGATTCACTAGTGCCGTTACAGAAAGAACAAAAACTATCGTGGTGGAATCGGCTGCATTTTCAGCTCAGAGCATAAGAAAAAGCTGCAAAGATTTAGGATTGAAAACAGATGCATCTCAACGTTTTGAAAGAGGGGTAGACTCCTGCGCTCTAAAAGAGGCCTTGGATCTTGCCTGCAGTTTACTTCATACTTGGTCAGGAGCAGAAATTGCAAGTGGGCTCATTGATCATAATTACCATCCCCATATCCCGAAAAAAATCACCTGCCGCATAGATAAAGTCCAAAGAACTCTAGGTCTTGATATCAGCCTGCGTGAAGTCGTTTCAATATTAGAAAGACTTGAAATACGGGTTGCAAAAGAACACATAAATTCTCTAGAGGTTATTGTTCCCTCTTATAGAAATGACCTACAAGAAGAAATCGATTTAATCGAAGAGATCATCCGGCTGTATGGTTATAACAAGATCCCTAAAAACCCACCTTTACATGTATCGTCTTTATTAAATCATGCGCCGATGTTTTCTTTAGAAAACAAGGTAAGGGATTTGCTCATGGCAGAGGGACTTCAAGAGCTGATTACTTGTGATCTTATCAGCCCATCTCTTGCGGAGCTTACCAAAGAGCCCTCTCAAAAACATATTGAGCAGCTCAGTGTTCTCCATTCAAAATCACTTGATTACTCAGTTATGCGCTCTACCCTTTTATCTGGTCTTTTGCAGTCGGTGCAACACAATATGTGTCAAAAAACAAGTGACCTTATGGGATTTGAAATCGGTAGGATCCATTTAAAGCAGGATGAAAAAATACACGAGCGCTCTTGCGCTGGGGTGATCTTAACCGGACAGTCAACACCTCATCACCATGAACCAAAAAATAGAGACCTCGACTTTTACGATCTTAAAGGGATCATAGAAAATCTCTACAGCTTCTTTAAAATAGATAACCTGTCATTTGAAGTTTCCCATCTGCACAACTTTCAACCGGGAAGGCAAGCAAGGATCATCCATAAAGGGGAAACTTTGGGAGTCATCGGAGAAGTCCATCCTAACACCCTTGGCAAGATCGATATTAAACAAAGGATATTTTATGCAGAACTCAACCTGCATCAAATACTACACTTACAGCCACGGACAATACAGGTGCAGCCTCTACCACAATTCCCAGGATCTGAAAGAGACTGGACTTTAACTGTGAAAAAAGAGACGTCCCTTGCTGACATCTTAGGAAAGATTGAAGAGGAACAACCTACAATACTTACAAAAGTATTTATGCTTGATCTATTTGAGAGTGAAAAGCTAGGCAGTGATCGTAAAAATATCACCCTTAGATTTTGCTACCGGGACAAAGAGAAAACGCTATCTTATGAAATGGTAGAAGAAGAACACGCTAAAGTTACACAAAAGGTAGCAAAAAAGTTGCAACATTGTTTATTGTAGTCTAAAGATTCCCCTTACTTATAAACTTACTGCTCGTATACGAGGTCGTTATGAAAATAAAATTATCCCTTCTCTGTGGACTGCTGGCAATCACCGCCTTTTCCTGTCAGAACAATAAGAATAAAAATGATGTTGTCTCCCAAAAGTATGTCCATAAATATGGTTATGCCGTATCACAAGAAGAGTGGGCATCAAAAAATTATCCAGGACAAGTTATTTCGACCCTAAAAGATGGTGTTGTTGTAACCGCTACCTATGAAAACCATGAATTACATGGTCCTTGCACATATACCTATCCGAATTCACAAACTGTTGAAAAGTATGTATTATACAACAGAGGTCTTGCTGTAAAAGAGATCTTATACGACTCATACGGTATGCCGAAACAAGAGATAGTCCAGCTATCCCCTTCACGTCAGTCTCTTACACTATGGTATTCTGATGGAGCTCCTAGAAGCACAGAAGAATTTGCTCATAATGAACTATTAGAAGGGCAGTATTTTACCGTACTCAATGAAGTAGAAGGACGGGTAGAAAAAGGCAGGGGCGAAAGAGTCATGCGAGATGCTAAAGGATCACTTCTGTATAGAGATGAAGTCGAAGCAGGCTTTACAGTGAAGAGGGAATCGTATCATCCTAATGGATCTCCAGACACCATTTCAAATTACGTTCAGAATAATTTAAACGGTGAAAAAGTCTCCTTTACTGCCGGAGGAGAGCCTTTATCTACTGAAGAGTGGATGAATGGACAACTGCACGGAAAATCGACATATTATCAAAATGGAACAAAACAAAGAGAAGTCTCGTACCTGTTTGGTAAAAAAATCGGATTAGAAGTCTTTTTCTTAGATGGACAGTCTGTTTCCCATGAAATCGCATGGGATAACGATGTAAAACAAGGACCTGAAGTTTATTATGTCGATGGGGTAGAAAAAACCACCTATTTTTACGCAGGCAAGGAAGTGAGCCAATCGACTTACCGTGATCAAATACGGCTTGATGAAATCATCTCTCAAGGACGTTCCGATTCTTACCGGTAACTGCATATCCCTCTACTAAAGCAACTTATAAGTTAAGCTCTAGTAGAGGGGCTTTTTTTTAAATAAGGTCAACATCCCACCCGGCAATATCTATCTAGGCAATGTTTGCCTACCCGATATTAGGGTATAACGATCTTAAAATCCCCATACCCCACACACCCTACCTAGCATACTGATCGGTTTGATTTTCAATATTTTGAGATTCCTCAAGGTCGGCATCTGCCGAAAGGATCGACCCTTCATCAGGGGCCACCCATTCTGCTTGCTGCTCATCATCTACATGAACAATTCGATCCCAATCTACCGGCTCTTGTTCTTTTTCTTGGCAGCCAGTTAATAAAACACCTATGTACATAAATGAAAGGCAGCACTTGTTCATAAACTTCTCCTTAAGAATTACCTAGATGTTAAAGCTCATTCTATGCAGAAAGGATTTTTTTACCAAATAAATCGAGTTGGCATGGTTTTTGCTTCATTATCTTTTACCTACAATTAAGGAGGGTGATATGGAAGAAAATCAACTACTCAGAAGAATATCAGAACTAGAATCTATTAATGATCAACTGATTTCAGAGATCCGTTTTTTAGACACCCTTCTCAGAAAGATAGGGTTTGAAGAAGGTCTAAAGACATTAAAAATGGCAGCTCAAGAAATCGTCGAACAGGACAGGCTAGAACAAGAAGGCTCATAAACAGACACATTATTTGAGGCTACTGTAAAAGCAAGAGCAAATCTTGCAGTCCAGATGTGGGGATCTCCCCTTCCATCTCAATAAGACCTTGTGCCAGGGCTGATTTGTGCTGCTTTAGTTTCATCATTTTTTCTTCAACGCTCTCAGCGGTTACATAGCGGCGTGCGACTACAACATTTTTTCTACCAAGTCGATACGCCCTATCGATTGCCTGCTGCTCAGCTGCATCATTCCACCAAGGGTCGATCAAAAAAACATAGTCGGCGGCAGTAAGGTTTAAACCAACGCCGCCAGCTTTCAAGCTCATCAGAAAAATCTGCGTGGAGCTATCCTCTTGAAATCTGCTGACTACTGTTTCCCGATCTTTTGTTGAACCATCTAAATAGACATAGCCCCACCCTTCCTGCCGTACATGGGTCTCAAGAAGCTGGAGCATCTGGGTAAACTGACTAAACACAAGAACTTTACGCCCTTCTGCAACGATCTCACTGATATCGGAAAGAACCCTTTCAAGCTTTCCGCTCAATTCCCCACTATTACTTAATGATCCATCGATGAGTTGGGGGTGGCAACATACCTGTCGCAGTCTGAGTAACGCCTCCAGCACCTGCATCCGGTGGGGGCCGGCTCCATCTTGCTCGACCTGTTTTAATACACCCGTTCTGTTTTTAGAAACAAGCGTTTCATAGATCTGTTTTTGAGAGGAGCTCATCTCAACCCACACTGTTTGCAAGATTTTTTCTGGCAGCTGCAAGCCTACCTCTTCTTTGAGCCTACGGAGGATAAAAGGTTTGATTTTTTTCTTTACCCTTTTTAAATACCTTTCATCGACTTGTGCTGCCATCATTTGCGAATGAAACTGCCCCCTACCTTCTAAAAGCTCTGGCTCTAAATAATGAAATAAAGACCATAGATCATCCCACCTGTTTTCGACAGGGGTTCCGGTAATAGCAAGCTTCATACGGCCATGCAGAGAAAATGCAGATTCTGCAACCTGACTGCCAGGATTTTTGATCATCTGCGCTTCATCCAAAATCACACAATCAAATGAAATTTGTTTAAGCAGGTCGATATCGATTCTGAGCTGAGCATAAGAGGTTAAAATTACCTGCTTACCAAGAAGTGTTGACAACTCTTTACATCGATCTTTGCCACTATGGACATAGACATCACGACCTGGAACGAATTGCTCCCACTCCCGCCTCCAATTAAAAAGCAGTGATGTGGGCGCGACAATCAGGCATGGTTTACCAACCGGTAGCGAGGATAAAAAAGCAAGGACCTGAACAGTTTTACCAAGGCCCATGTCATCGGCTAAAAGCCCGGACAGGCCCGAATGATATAAAAAACTTAGCCAATTAACTCCCTGCTGCTGATAAGGATATAAGATCCCTTGGAAAGAGCTACCTGGGAAAGCAGGCTCAGGATCTACCGTGTTTTTTAACCGATCGAGTAAAGTTATTGTAGCAAAGTCCGCTTGAATATGACGTTGATGCAGAAGGCCATCTAACAAACCCACCTGATGTTTTTTTAATTTTAAGCCTTGAGATGATACATCTGCGGCTGTCAGATCACCTAAATCACGCTCCATTTGAGATGGGTCAATCAGACCTACAGCGTAAGGGGATAGCTCAACAAACCGCTGCCGCCTATTAAACGCGCCGACCACATCCTGGACATCGATTAAATGCTCATTATAGGAAAGAGTTCCCTTTGCTATAATCCCATCTAGATCACTGTGTATTTGTAGCTGCGTTGAAGTGTGATGGCAGACTCTGCGCCCTCTGGCATCGATAATAGTCCAACCCAGCTCTAGTAAAAAGCTGATGGTTTTAGAAACCTGATCAAGGGGGCAATAATAATGGGAGGTGCCGACAATCTTCTTTTGAAATCCTGTCTCTAGCAGATCTTTTTCCCAACCCTGTTCCACCTTCTGGTTTCTAAATGATCCGATCCGTTCATGAAACGGAACCCTTCCCCTTAATCCATAATCCATAAATAGAGTGGCAAATGAGCCGTAAGGATCAGATAAAATAAGAACTGGAAGAACCTGAGTGGGGTCCTCAGATACCAGCTCTTTTGTTGGAGCTGTTTTCCAAATCACACTCTGATCCTCATCATCTTGATAGAGATCAATAAATTTTTCTCTTTCTCTACCCTCTAAAATCAAGGGTCCTGGATAGACCTTGAATAATAAATTCCTATCTACTAGCTTACCAAGCCCAACGACAGATCGATTGATAATACACCATGTAGGCAACCCGGGAAATAAAAGATCAATGGCTTTAAAAGAACAGTCCTCTTTATCAATCTGAATAACCCCCTCGACATGCAAAGATCCTTGCCTGTCTTCTGCTAAAAAACGAATTTCTACCTTAGCAAATGGATTGTAATAGATACTTTGATCTTTCCATGATAGCTTTTTTGCAAGAGCAAGTAACTTGATCGCTTCAAGAGCCTGGGGGCCCGGGATTTTAATCTTTGTCATCGGCAGCGTAGCAAGCCTCTCACGGGCGGAAGTACTGCCTAAAGATTTAATATGCTCTTTGAGTAAAAAAGCATATAGATCTTTTTCTTCTTTTTGAGGTTTTAATAAAGCATCTGCATATAAGATCCTCGAAGAGCCTAAAAGGCGATCTTTTATATTTAAGATAAGGACAGCTTCTTTTTCTTTTTTTTCTATCTCGATTGCAAAAATCAGTTCAGACATTTAAATCAGCACCCGCTATAATCACGCTTTATGAATGATAAACTACGCATACACCCATCTACACTGCAGCAGTCCCTAAAAGATTGGGATGCAAATGCAGAAAAATTTTCCAGCTCCCACCCAATAAAAACACTCTCCCATCTTCCAAATATTGTTGGGATTACCCCATCAACGGCTAGATTTTTAAAAGGTAAGAGCCTTTGGTATCTTTTACGCCATGACAAAGACAGGGTATTTCTACGGTATTTTTTTAAAAAACCCTTTATCCACGCTTTAAAGCTTTTATCATCATACACAAAAAAAAAGAGCTTTGTCAGGGACCTGGATTTTTTCTTTTATGGCATTAAAAACCAAGAAGATTTCCTCGATCTTCTTAAAGATCCCAGCCATCTTCTTGTGGTTGGCTTTTCCTACTGCCATAAACCGCTAGAGTGCCCCTCAACTCGTTTTTCTCCCGATTGCATTCATGATCGAAGTCACCCTGTATGTGGGCAATGTTTTATCGGAAAAACAAGGAACCTGCTTCCCGAATACAACATCATCCCTCTGATCATCCCAACGATTCATTATATTGGGGAAAAGATTTTCGAAATTATCCAAAACAACCCCTCAAAAAAAGTCTGCTTTCTCATTACCGCTTGTGAGATGACCCTTGAGATGTTTGGAGACTGGGGTAACATGGTTGGCGCAAAAGGAATTGGAGTACGTCTTGATGGTAGAATTTGCAATACCATGAAAGCGTTCAAACTATCCGAGGAAGGGATCAAACCTGGGCTGACTGTTGTTACACAGCCCACCCAAGATAGAATCCTTAACCTTATTTCCCTTTTACACTCCGGTAATGATACCACTTGCGAAAAGGTTTAGGCCGGGCATCTCCTTCCTGATAGGGTCGAAGCCGCTCCGCCCCCTGACACTGTGTGCAGCAAGATCCCTGATGGTTTTTAGCGCACTCTGCGCAGCATAAAAACAGTTTATTGCAATCCATATTAGCGCAGTTATAATAAACACTAGAGGCAGAGCCGCAATGCTTACATGCACTAATCAATTCTTCTTTACCATCTTGTGCTATAGGAATAGATAGCCTGTCATCGAATACAAATAACTTACCCTTCCAGTGATCAGACCCTTCTTGCTGTCCGTATTTAATCACTCCTCCATCGAGTTGATAAACAGTCTCAAAACCTTCCTGCTTCATTAAAGCAGAATAGAGCTCACAACGGATTCCACCTGTACAATACATCATCACTTTGGTAGTCGACGGGTTATAATCTTTTTTTAAAGCATCTACATACTCAGGGAACTTACGAAAAGTATCTAAAGCAGGTTTTAACGCCCCTTCAAAATGACCGATTACCCATTCATAGTCATTTCTGACATCGATTAAGATCGTATCCTCTTCCCTTTGCTCTAGCATCTGTTTCCACTCAGATGCCGATAGATGCTGGCCTCCTTGTTGTGGATCGCACTCTCTATCGAGCGCTACAAGCTGCTCTTTATATTTTACAGTTATTTTAGGAAAAGCGTGTTCTTTGTGTGTATGGATCTTAAAATCAATCCCCTCGAATCTCTGATCGGCTTTCATCCACTCCATATACTCGATTGCATGTGGCTCAATAGCGCTCATTTGAGCGTTGATCCCATCTTTAGAAATATAAATCCTTGAGCGGATATCGCGTGTTTCAAAAAACTCATGATGCCGGCGCACCTCTTCATGAGGATCAGCAATAGGGGTAAAAATATAAAAAGCTAGTACGTAATAAGTATCCATACACACCGAAAGATTAAAAAGTATAAAGAGAAAATATATAGGTATAGAAGGAAATCT
>CAMCLJ010000044.1 GCA_945875745.1 Chlamydia trachomatis | reverse complement strand
TCCAATGGCTGTAGTGCCTGATCCGAGAAACCGCACGAATGGAACCATGTATTATTCACAAATATCAAGAAATAATAAATTATATAATATTGAAATATTGTATGATCCTATAGAAAATAAAATCTATCATTTTATGTATTCAGAAAAAGCTATTGGGCCATTACACCGGTTAAAATAATATGGTTTTTCGAAATAAAAAACATTTATACATCTTAGTTAATTTTTACTTAAAAGGTGAAATAAATGAAGTAACCTTCTGTGACGAATTTTATAAAGCTTATAACTTAGGTGAAGTTGAAGAAAGATTAGAAGAAACCGAAGACTCAATTTTTAATCCATTAAGCGAGGTCGCCGGCAGGTTCTCTGAATTTGAAAGTGACCATCAGAAATATCCAGGTGTTTATTATACTAAAGCTGAGCTTGCTGAGAAAATTCTAGAAACAAAGATAGCATTAATGAAAATTCATCCTGAATATTTCCCATAATCTCTAGCTGCACGAAAGGGCTTTGATGAAACATGGTTATAGAAAGGATACTGTTTTTCCTAAACCCATCGGCCATCCAACTCAAATTAATGCCCATGGTCAAAGAGTCTTGCACGAACTATTGAATCACCCTGAAAAGAAAATTATTTATAATGAATTTGAGAGATCTGGTATTATAGTCGATATTTACGGTCCAAAAATTGGAGGAGCGCGGTTTACAACTAACGGTAACTTTATTGGATTTTTAGAACCTTAGGATCAGTAAGTGACTGAATTTGATGTAAGTTTAGGTAGCGTCCCCCATAGAGAAAGACTTGTTGCTGATATTTTTTATAATAATAAGCATTTTGCAGAAATTTCACATGATAATGATGAAATAATAATTTAATTTTATTCAAATCGAGATAAGGGTTATTGGGAATTTTCTTTCGATGAGGCATTGCAAGTTCTTGAAAAAGCTAGACTAAAGCTTGCTACTATGGGGAAGAAAAGGGAATGAGTAAACCTCTATAAGATTTATACGTGGCAAACTCCATAGCCATTGGCCGGCGCAACAACAAGGATATGTAATTGTGCAATATCTATGAACCTGCGAGATGGGTGCCGATGCATCTCATGAAGGAAGTAATTGAAGATCCGTGAGCTCAGGTCGTGGATCCAAGAGGAGTCTTAAATGGAAATCTGTATTATTCGCAAATCTCAAGAAATAGAAAAGTATTTATAATGAATTTGATAGATATGGGAGTATAGTCGATATTTACGCTCCAAAAATTGGAGGAGCGCGGGTTTACAACTAATGGTAACTTTACTGGATTTTTAGAACCTTAGGATTACCAAGTAAATCAATTTAGAGACTGTTGAGATCTAGTATAATTTTTTAAAATTTTCTTATCATGCCTTCTTTCTACAAGAACGCTAAGAGGCGTCTTTAGAAATGGAGAAAGGAGTAGAATGAGCTGCGCCCTCATAGCTCTATCAAACGAAAGATTCCGAATGAAGTAGCAAGAGAAGAAAACAACTAACCGGGAACTCTAACTCATACTGCACTAAAGAATGGGGCAAGGTCAGCTTCAAAAGCATAAAAAAACTTAACTAGCTGCATAATATTTAACTAAAGAACCACTTTTTAAGGGGGGGGGCCTACAAACTGCTAAAAAGAAAAATTAGGGTTAATAAAATACCTTGTACTTTTCAGCTCTCCTGTTTTTAAAAACACACCTTTTTCCACAAGATCTTGAAGGTCTCTTGTGGCTGTTGCTCGGGAAGTTTTTGTAATGCTAATGTAATTCTCAGCACTCAAACCACCTTTAAAGCCTGCGGGCCCTTCTTTAAAAACTCGCAGTAACGCTTTCGTCTGTCTGTCATTTAAAGAGTCTTTCAGAGAATTAAGGATTTTAGACTTTAAAATAAGAAGTTCTAATAAAACTAACGATGCCTTTTGTGCTTCAATAATTTTTGTTGAAAAAAACCCAATCCAATCATCTATTTTTAAGCTGCGATTATATTTTTCGAGCTCATTGTAATAGTCCTTTTTCTTTTCCTCTAATAGTTTAGAAATAGAAATCAGCGATGGATGTTTCAACCCTTGAGATAAGGTTTTTTCAACTATCAATCTTCCTATTCTACCATTACCATCTTCAAAAGGATGTATGCTTTCAAAATAAACATGAGCTATACAGGCCTTAACAAGAAGCATCCCTTCAAAATTATTGTACCAGTCAATAAAGCGAGTCATTTCCTCAAATACAAGACAAGATGGAGGGGCTTCAAAGTAAACTTTATCCGAACCGTATTTATTAGATACAATCTGCATGGGCTCTACATGACTTCTATAAGAACCTATACAACCAAGGTCAGTTGGCCCCTTAAAAAGATAGCTGTGCCATCTAAATAATGTTGTGTGATCAAGCGGGTCTTGAAATGTTTTATAAACATCTAAAAGGGACTCAGCCATACCTTGCTCTTTCAGAGATTCCTTTTTTAAAAGTGGATCCAGACCAAATTGCCTTCTTATTGAAGATTGCAGGCTTTCTCTATCTAAAATCTCCCCTTCTATTTTTGCGCTTTCTGCTCCTTCTAAACTTAATATGTCAACTTTAAATTGATCAAATTCTGATTTTGAAATTGCCTTAAGATAACCTTGAGACTTTCCACATAAATGAATAAATGTAGTGTCATTTTCGATATATACAGATGAATCAAATACAAAATTAGGCCAATCTGGGTGTTGCCAATTCCAGGTCATGATTTATATCCTATTACTTATAACTCATAAAATACCACATTTATGAGTTATAAAGCATCTTTTTATAACTCAAAAACTTTAAGTTTTACATTTACAGTAGTTTAAGTAAAATATTTATTTATAGATGAGAACAATAAAGTCAAAGGGAGGGTGGATAAAAATTAATAAAAGGCTTAAGACTCTTCTCTCTTAAAGGTTTTAAAGTTAGCTGCGGAGGCGTTAGGTCTCGAACTTCCAAGACCCTTTGAATACCTCTGCTTTGATTACCTATGATCGGGTGCTGCACTATCTTGCTGACATTGAATCTGGGGCTGTTGAATCCAGGTGCAATACAAAAGATCTTGAGCGTATCAACTCCTGGCTTATCGCTAAATTGAAAGGAAAAGCCAAATCCCCCCTTTGTATTCGCTTCTGTTTAAAGGGGGCATGTTCTTTATTTAGAAAATAGTAGAAGGATCCAAAACCCCTACAATATAGTCAAAAAAGCTGAACAGCCTGATGATTTAAAGCTTGGCTTTTAGAACAGCCTTAAGTAAAATAGTTTACTTCAAACAAAGCCTAATACCTACTTGTTTGATTTGCGGCCATGGCGGAATTGGTAGACGCGCTAGATTCAGGTTCTAGTCGGGGCAACTCGGTGGATGTTCGAGTCATCTTGGCCGCAATTTCTTTATGGAGGTGTTCCTCTGGCCCCAGCTTCATACCATTCTTTTAAATCGAATAAAGCCTGTTGAAGTTTATCTGTAACCTCTTTTTGCGACTGTTTCCGATCCTTGCCTTGAGAGTGGCTGTAAAAAATAGGGGACCCAAAGACGACGGCTGTTTTACCACATAATTTAGGTAGCGATCTTTTTCTTCCCCAAACCGCAAAGGCCCCATGAATATAGGTGGGGATGAGGGCAGCTTCAGTGCGGGCAAGTAGAAGAGCGATGCCTGGCTTAATCTCCCCTATTGTCCCATCAAAAGAGCGCTTGCCTTCCGGGAAAATAATAACCTTTTTCTTATCTTTTAACAGATCGACAATCGTCTTAAACACACCAATATCCTCAGCTTGTCCGCTGACTGGATGGGAATTAAGACTTCTGATCAACCCACCGAACAAGGGATTGGTAAACAGTGTTTTTCTGGCTAAAAAATGAACTTCTTGTGGGGAGGAGATAGATACTGCTGGGGGATCTAAAAAAGAGGTATGGTTTGCTGCGATAAGGGCGGGACCCGGATAAAAATGTCCAAGGCCATAGATCTGGTGTCTATATAAAATTTTGAAACCCCAAAAAGTGGCCCATCGAATCGCCTTGTACAAAAGGGAAGTGTTTTTGGTTCTCAGCCAGCTGTAATGTTTCATGATCGTTTTTTCAACTGAATATAATTAAGAATTTTTTCAATCACCTGATCAACGCTTAAATCAGATGTATCGACAGAAAAAGCATCGGCAGGACATCTTAAAGGAGCGATCTCTCTTGTGGAATCGAACTCATCCCTCTGATTTATAGCGGATAGAATAGCACTTTCACTGTGTACATGGGAAGGATTTTTTGCAACTAACTCAGCATGGCGACGCTTTGCGCGGACCTCTGGACGGGCTGTTAAAAATATTTTAATTTCGGCATCGGGGAAGATAACAGTCCCAAGATCTCTACCTTCAAATACCGCATCCCCCTTTAACCCATAAGCCCTTTGTGTCGATGAGAGCAGGTCCCGAACGACCCGCAGGGCAGCAGCCTTGGAGGCAAGCGATGTTATTTCCGCGGTTCTAATCACTTCGGTCACATCTGTAGAACCCACTTGGTATCGTTTGCCGCTTTGCTGATCTAAAATAGAAAACTTAAACTCCCCAGTTGCTTTTTCTAATGCAGAGGAATCTGCAATATCGACCCCACGATCGATTAAAAACCAAGCAAACGATCGATACATAGAACCAGTATCAAAATAAGTCATCTGAAGCTTATCTGCCAGCATCCGGGCAATTGTGCTTTTACCGGTCCCTGAAGGGCCGTCAATGGTAATAATCATAATATCAATTACACAATTCTAAGATAAAAATATAATATAGGCGCTGTCAGTAATAAGGAATCTACCATATCCAATACACCACCGAGGCCTGGAAGAGTATTACTGTCTTTGACAACAGCATCTCTCTTTAATAAAGACTCTGCTAGGTCACCGATCTGTCCAAGGACTCCAATGATGACACCTAAACAAATCGATGCAAAAATAGGTAGATTAAATGAATCAGGTGCAACCTTTGATCCTATGACACTAAACAAAACACTTGTAAGGACTGCACCTATAAATCCAGCGACAGCACCCTCGATTGTTTTTTTAGGGCTTAATACAGGAGCAAGCTTTCTTTTGCCCCATATCTTACCTACAAAGTAGGCTGCTACATCTGTGATTTTGGTAACAGCAATTAAATACACAAGCCACCACCTTCCATCTTGAGTGAGTCCATCTGCATTTAAAGGGTAGAGTATCCCTAAAATAAAACTTAAAGGAACAGCGACATAGCAAACACCAAAAAACTCAATGGCAATATCGACTAAAGCGTGTTTGGTACCTTTAAAATGCAAAACAAAAAAGATGATCACCCCTAGAATTAGTACAAGGGCCGGAAACTCTGGGATCACAACCTGTTTATGAGCTGCAAAAAAAGCAAATACCTCAGCGATTGCTACAACAATCATTGTTTTGGTAGCCGGCTGAAAGTTTTTAGCCTCTGCTAGCTGAGCATATTCCCATACTCCGATTCCGACAAATGATGCTACCGTCAAAATCAAAATAATAGTGATCGGAAGAAGGGTGTAAAACGAGAGTAACCCTGTAAGACACATTAAGGTTATGAATGAGACGCAAAGTCTTTTATTTAAATCGGGCAGGTTCTGAAATCTCATGATCCTCCAAGCCTTCTCTCTCTTTGTTGATAGGCCAGTAGCGCTTCGAGAAGGTGCTGTTCTGCAAAATCAGGCCATAGCGTTTTTGTAATATAAACTTCTGTATAGGCAAATTGCCACAATAAAAAATTACTTAACCTTTGCTCACCACTTGTTCTAATGAAAAGATCGGGATCTTTCCAGCGAGCGGTATCCAAGTGTTGAGAAATCAGATCCTCTGATATATCCTCTTTTTTTAAAAGTCCTTTTTCAAACTGATCAAGGATCCCTTTAAAAGCCCTGCAAATTTCATCTCTGCCACCGTAATTTAAGGCGAGAATCATTTCGATTTGCTGCCCCTCTTTTGTAAGCTCACAGGTATGATGGATTAGCTCCTGCAAGTCAATCGGTAACTTTGAAAGATCCCCTATGAAACCTAAGCGAATCCCCTCTGTTAACATAAAAGAGAGCTGCTTTTTTAGATAATAGGCAATCACATCCATTAATTCAGAGACCTCTGTTTGAGACCTGTTCCAATTTTCAGTAGAAAACGCATATAAAGTCAGGACCTTAATTCCGAAATTACTTGCGGCTTTTACGACTTTGGTGATTGCTTCGGCACCTCTCCAATGACCTGCTAATGCAGGCATAAAGCGGCGGGTGGCCCACCGTCTATTGCCGTCCATAGCGATTGCAACGTGGTGGGGAACACCTGCAGAAGATATTTTACCCCCCTTTTGTAAAGAGTTGTAAGAGGAATCATCGATCGTTTCTGTGCAGAAGGTTGACCTCATAGATCGATTATCCCATTATATGATTTACGAATATCGTTTTTTCTCTTTCCGGACCCGTAGACACCAAAGAAATCGGACAATGACAAAGCTGCTCTATCTTTTTAAGATATTTTTGAGCGTTTGCAGGTAGCTGGTCTATCTGCTTGATAGATGAAGTATCTGTCTGCCAACCATCGACTACCTCATAAATAGGCTGAGCATAGATCCATTCAGAAGTGAGGACCGGGGGAACATCAATACGAGATCCTTTATACTCATAGGCAACACAGATCTTAATTTTGGCAAGCCTATCGAGAATATCGAGCTTCATTAGAGCGATCGAATCCACCCCATTGAGATGGATAGCTTGCCTAATTAATGGAGCATCAAACCAGGCTAGACGCCTGTTTCTGCCGGTAGTTGTCCCTATCTCTCTTGCTGCTACATTATCCATAAAATGGGACATGTCATCTTCGGAAAGAGCGGATGGAAGGGGGCCGTTGCCTACCCTGGTAGTATATGCTTTTACAACTCCAAGGACATGACCGATTCTTGTCGGTCCTATACCTGCGCCAGAGGCAACACCTGCTGCTACTGTGCTCGATGCTGTTACATAAGGGTATGTTCCAAAGGTAGTATCTAAAAAAGTGCCGTGAGCCCCTTCAAATAAAACCTTTTTATTCTGATTTAAAGCGTGAGATAACTCTGTTTCTACATCGGTATGAATAAAATCCTTAAGCCGGCTTGCAAAGGCCATATATTGCTCATAGATATCGTCTGACTTTAATTTAGGCTGGCTAAATAGGGCGGTTAGCTCTTGGTTTTTCCATTCTACAACAGCTGATAACTTTTTCTGAAATGCAGAAGGATCTAGCAACTCACCGAGCTGAAATCCGATTCTTAAAGCTTTATCTGAATAACAAGGACCTATCCCCTTGCCCGTGGTGCCTACTGCGTCTTTACCCTTACGCATCTCATAGAGCTTGTCGAACTCCCGGTGGTAAGGCATCACTACATGGGCTGCTGCAGAAATTTTCAAACGCCCTTTAAGTTTTACCCCATTTTTCTCCAGCCCATCGATTTCGGCAATTAAAACAGAAGGGTCAATAACGGTTCCTCCGGTAACGAGGCATCTCGCTTTTGGGTTAAGCGCACCAGAAGGAACTAAGTGAAACTTGTACTCTACATCATTTACAATAATGGTGTGTCCCGCATTGTTGCCCCCTTGGGCTCTGACCACAACATCTGCATCCATTGACAGCAGGTCTACAACTTTACCCTTTCCTTCATCTCCCCATTGGAGTCCAACAACAATAACGTTTTTTTTCATATCTTAAATCATCTAGTTTCTAAAAGAAAAAAGCAGCATATCTGATGATGGATTTGAGTGGTAATTATTTTTAAACTAATCCATAATTCGCAGTTCTAGTTTAGAAACTTATTTTGACTCGGCAATATGCAAATAGCGAGATAACTTTTTTTCAAAAAACCTCTTTTAGATTTACTACCAAGGAACACACTCAACATGGACAAACAAAAGCGCTGGCAGCTGTTTTTGATTTCAGGGGTCATTTTTCTGACCGTATTTAACATCCTTCCAACCGTTTTTTATTATGCCAAACCACTTAAATCACCGATTAATGCAACCCAGTCTGAAGAGATTGCTTCATCGATCGTAGATAGAATGAACAGGTTAGAAGAAGAATCTGTGGCATGGATAGAGTCCTTTTGCAAGCTGCTAAAAATCAAACCATCAAGAGTTTTCTTAGACCCTAAACAACCAGAATTTATTCAGCTGACATGCTTAACAAAACAAGATGCTGATATTTTTAAATACTATCTTCCTAGGGCTGGTGCTTTAATTCCATTTGTTCCAGCGCAACTCTCTCTTTATGAGCCGGATATTCAGGATGAAAAACAGGTCACTATCCGCAGAAAAATACCGATCCACATAGATCCAAAAGGGATAAACCAATATTTTCAGCATGCCCAAAAGATGGATAATAACGGTCAATTAACACCCCTATACCAAGCACTTATTCATGATCGAGCTTTAGAAATCGCTCTATGTTTAGGAGGTATCGGTGAAAATCAACAATTAATCCAGTCTCTGATCAAAAGCAAAGATGACCCTTTAAACCTCGAACTGTCTTTACAGCTTTGTGAGAATATCCAGTCTTTTGTAAAGGCCTTTGGAGAAAACTCAGAGGCTACTAAGAGATTCTTTGCAAGTCTTACTCAAACAGAAGATGAGAATAAACAAGAATTGGTTCAAAAGCTGATCACCAAACTCGAATCGATTAAAACTACAATTATAGCAGAAAAAAAAGGGATAGCTGGACAGGCTCTTGCCGATTCACAAGCCGCAGAGCAAATAAGCACTCTATCCCAAAAAGAAAATAATCTCCAAATGAGTATTGCTCTGCTCAAAAAAAATCAAGCAACTCTTGCTTTAGGTAAGTCTCCATGGACATATGCTTCTGCTGCAGGCCTGCTAAAAACGGGTATGGCAGATAAAAATTCGACAAGTATGCAAACGATTTCTTTAGAAGGAAAAAATCCTCTTTTTGAAAGCCTTGCAATCGATTGGAAAAATGATCAGATCACTATCACGGCCTACAAAGACGTCACCAAAACAATCGGGGAATTTGATCTTAAGAAATCATCTGCAAACCCAGCATCGCAAATCGTTTATAACCAGGTAGCCTATGTCAATCGAAAAACGGCAGAGAATATCATACCTTCCGAAGAAAAATTCACCATTACCTTAAGTACTCTTGCTAACAGCAATAGTTTCCTTGCATTTCGTTTAGGCCAAATAGCAGAGGCGCAAGCTCAATCTGTTCAACAGGCAATTACCAATACATGGAAACCAACACATCCTGACTTAACAAGCGATGCGTTTCCTATCTGGGATTACACCACCTATTTAAAGCTTGCTCCACAAGACAAAAAACTAGGCTTACTGATCTATTCTCCTGTTCTAGAAAAGACAAGCACAGAAAATGGGTTTAGAATGAATTCGATCTATATCGTTGCCAAAGGGCTCGAAAGGATCATTAAAAAGTATGAACAAAACCCAGAATCGGAGCAGGCGAGATTATTTTCACAAAACTTCTACCAGCTGCGCACAATCTTGCAGAAATATGGTTTTATAGGATTTTCAGGCAGCTCAATGCCTTTAAATAAAGAGTTTGCTGATGACTACGTTTTTGAGGCCCCAGACTATTTCCAAAACGTTCTAAGCGGATCTCGAGAACAGTTTCAAGTACACGGAACAAAACGATATGCTGTTTTAGAATTCTCCGATTTAGAACAACGGATTCTTACACAGAATCGGATCGATGATGAAATTCATCAAAAAATATTAAAATGGCGTGATGATTATAGAGCTGCTCAACTGAATTTAAAAGGAGCTTCATTTTTTGATGTTCCAAAACCTAATATTAATCCCCTGTGGAGCAATTTAAGCTTAAGCGCTGCAAAATATTTCAGAGGTGATGAGCGGAAAGTCCTTCATTGGGGTCTTGATCTATCTGGAGGCAAAACGGTTCAAATTCAGCTAACAGACACCAACAATAAAGTTGTCACCAGTGAGATCGATATAAAACAAGGGATCAATGAACTCTATCAAAGAGTGAATAAAATGGGAGTATCAGAGGTTGCTATTCGAAGAGAAGGCAACTATATCACCCTCGATTTCCCAGGATCTCAAGGTCTTTCTGCAGCAGAATTAGTCAAAGCCTCATCAATGTACTTTAATGTGGTCAATGAAAAATTCACTCCAAGAAATGGTGCCCTCTCCGAAGCTGTCTCTCGTTTTTTACAAGAGGTTTGGAATGAAGCGGTAGTCACCGGCAAAAAAAATGCAGACGCTATCAATACGATCGCCTGGAACCATCTTTTTGGTGACTCAGTAGATCCACTTAAACCGCAGCCAAAAACTGAAGCTGCCAAACTATTATTTAATAACGGGCTAAGACTTGCAAATCCAGCAGACCCGATGATTTCGAGCAATATGGATCTGACTTATTCCAAAATTGCTTTATTTCGAGGTGATGATTATACCGATTGGCAAGGACAAACCCATCCCTTGCTAATTGTGTTTAACAACTTCTCGCTTGAAGGGGCAAACCTTCAGCAAGTACATGCCTCTTATGATCCATCTAAAGGCAACTTTTTATCATTCGGAGTTAAGACAAGTGCTCAATCCAGAGGAGGGGAAGAAATCAGTCCGCGCAATGATTTTTCGGCATGGACGACCCCATTTTCGAAAGAACGGATTATAGGAACACCTAATGAGATCTATTCGAAGGGAAGTGGATGGAGGATGGCTGTGATTCTTAACGGAAGCATCGTCAGCGCCCCTACCTTAGATTCTCCTTTAAAAGATAGTGCGATGATCTCAGGTAGTTTCTCACAAAGGGAAATCAATCAACTCGAAGCCGATCTTAAAGCGGGATCCTTAAGCTTTACTCCTAAAATCCTCTCAGAAAAAAATGTTAGCCCGGAACTGGGAACTCACGAGCGATATCTGGGAATTCTAGCAACCGTTATTGCCTTGGTTTTGGTCATCGCCACAATGATCGGTTATTACCGGTTCGGTGGAATGATAGCCTCGATTGCGGTCATCTTTAACCTGCTTATTATGTGGGCAACCCTACAGAACATTCAAGCGATACTCACCCTTCCTATGATCGCTGGATTGATTCTGACTGTTGGAATGGCAGTAGATGCTAATGTTCTTGTGTTTGAAAGAATCCGGGAAGAGTTCTCAGTCTCTGGCAGGATTGCCACAGCCATCCAAGCGGGTTATCAAAAAGCATTTTCTGCCATCTTAGATTCAAACGTCACAACAGTGATTGCAGGGATGATCTTACTGCATTTTGATTCAGGGCCTATTAAAGGGTTTGCACTGACCTTAATTATCGGTGTTGTCTCCTCTATGTTTACTGCCTTATTTATGACTAAGTTCTTTTTTGCTAGATGGATACAGAACCCACACAATAAAAAGCTTAATATGCTTAGCTGGTTTAGAAACCCAAACTTTGATTTCTTAAAGTACAAAAATAAAGCTATTGCACTCTCTTTGATTATCATAGGGGTCGGCGGATTATTTTTTGCTTCCTCTAGAAACACGATTATGGGAATGGACTTTACTGGAGGGTACTCTCTTAATTTAGAAATTGAGCCAAGTGCCACCACAGAATATAGAACAGCTGTTGAAAAAGCCCTTATTGGACAAGGGCTTAAACCACAAGACATTCAAATCAGAGAGCTAAGCCCTGCCAATCATATCAAGATTTTCTTAAGCAGAGGGCTCGAGCAAAAAGGAAAACCTTTTTATCATATGCCTGTGTCAGAAGAAGGTCTCTCCTCTAATTATCCTGGGAATAATCCCCGCATTGATTGGATTGTATCGGTCATGAAACAAAACGATCTGCCCCTTACGTTATCTAGCTTAAATGCACTAGATTCCAATTGGTCTGAGATTAGCGGTCAGATGTCGGATACCATGAGAAATAACGCGATTATAGGGCTGCTGATTGCGTTAGTTAGCATCTTAATTTACATTACAATCCGTTTCGAACTCAAATATGCAATGAGCGCAATCCTTTGTCTTGCACATGATATTGGACTGACTATCGGATCGCTTGCCATTCTCCATGCGTGCAAAGTGCCTGTGCAAATTGATTTAAACATCATAGCAGCTTTAATGACAATTGTGGGCTACTCCCTCAATGATACGATTATCATTTTTGATCGGATCCGTGAAGACCTCCAGTCTATGAAAAAAGGCTCCTTAAAAGAGATTATCAACCAATCTCTTAACGTAACCCTTAGCCGTACGATGATGACCTCTGGGACTACCTTGCTTGTGTTACTGCCTCTGATCCTTCTTGGAGGAAGCACGATCCTTGGTTTTTCTTTAGTGATGGCAATCGGTGTTGTTTTTGGAACCTTATCTTCCCTATTTATCGCAGCACCTCTTCTGTTATTTTTTGAGAAAAAACCGGTACCAAAAAACCAGAATAGAATCATCGATATCAGCTAGGGGGGAAAAACATAGGATTCAATCGTTTTTGGGCTTGCTGAGAAATAGCTATTTATTGCCTAATCACAAAGAAAATAAAAGAGTATTTCTTTAGAGGCCCATTAACAGCCTTAAAGCCAACTTTAGGGAGTGATATTCCATGCGACATCAAGCGGCACAGACTAACCCAACATGGGTTTATCCAGAAGTAGATGCGGCGTGGGTAAAAACGATCATTAAAGAGTTCAACATACACTCAGTTACAGCGCACATACTAGCTGCGCGCAAATTCAACTCCTTAGAAGACATTCATGATTACCTCTACGCTAAACTCCCCAACTTACACGATCCCCATCTTTTTCCAGATATGGACAAAGCTGTCCATAGGATTACAACAGCTTTAAAAAACAAAGAAACAATCTTGGTATATGGAGATAATGATGTCGACGGGATGACAGGATCTGCCTTGCTCACTGAGTTCTTACGTTATATTGGCGCTAGTGTCCTTTTTTATGTCCCCAACCGTATTTCATTAAATCAAAGCCTAATCCATGATGCGATCAATTACGCAGTGCACCACTCATGTCAGCTCTTAATCACCGTCGATTGCGGCATTACTGCCGCAGATGAGATCGCCCACGCAGTAGAGCGTGGCGTTGATGTGATTATCACCGACCATCATGAACCCACTGCAAGACTTCCCCACTGCGTTGCCACGCTAAATCCAAAATTATTAAATAGCACCTACCCTAATAGGAATCTAACCGGCGTAGGAGTTGCATTTAAACTGGCCCATGCAATGACCAATACACTCATTGCAAGCGGAGAAATTAGCGCCTCTAAAATCGATTTAAAACGGTATCTAGATCTAGTTGCATTAGGAACGATTGCAGATATGGGTTCACTTCTTGGCGAAAATAGAATCCTTGTCAGATATGGTCTTAAACAACTGAGAAAAACTAAGCGGATTGGTCTTAGCAAACTCTTTTCTGTATGCGATCTTAAACTCGGTGAAATCACCCCCATTGATATCGCATCTAAAGTAGCTCCTCGGTTAAATAGTTTAGGTAGGATTGCAGATCCGATTAAAGGGGTAGAATTACTTCTTATTCGAGATCCTATCGCAGCGGAAAATCTTGCTAAAGAGCTCGATTTAAACAATATTGAAAGACAAAAAATTGAAAGAAAAGACTCTGAGCTGGTTGAAGAGTATATTAAAGCGCATCCAGAAGTTCTAAATGAAAAAGCAATAGTACTATCTTCCGATCAGTGGCACCCAGGTATTATTCCTATCATTACAGCCAGGATTACCAAGCAATACAATCGACCTACAGTTTTAATCGCAATTGAGCAAGAACTAGGTAAGGGCTCGATTAGAACCATTCCAGAATATCCTCTACTACCTCCTCTAAAGCACCTAGCTGCGATGCTCGAAAATTTCGGAGGGCATGATTTTGCTGCAGGGCTTACCATCAAACAAGAAAACATCGAGGCGTTTACAAAAGAATTTATTGCTGCTGCCAATTTACACCTTCAAGATCAAGATATTTTTTCGAAACTATACCTCGATGCAAAGATCAGCTTTAAAGACCTAACCTTTGATTTTATGGAGTCTTTTAATCTACTAGAGCCGTTCGGGAATGAAAATCCAGCACCTATCTTATACTGTGATACAAAACAGATTTGGCCTCCGAAAGTTGTCGGAAAAACCCACTTAAAACTATATCTGGAACAGAACGACAGACTGCTCGAAGGGATAGGATTTGGCATGGCAGAAAAAAAGGCGCGCTTATCTAAAAAGAACCTCACACTGCACCTTGCATTTACTCCGCATATTAATAACTTCCTCAATAAATCAAGCATCCAACTGCAGGTAAAAGACTTTAAAATTATCGATCCAGATAAAGAGGTAAAAACCCCTGTAGACATAAAAAAAGCCACCTAATCAATAGGTGGCTTAAAGAAACTCAAACGAGCAACGCAATTACATTGCTTCTTCTTTATCTGATTTTTTGTTGAGATAATTCTCTTGGTAGAATTCAATTTCATTGGTATGAACAACCCAAGCAGCACCTTTACGGCTTGCTTTTAAAAGACCTACGCGTGTTGCATAATAAATCTTTTGTGCTGGCACGTTGAGCATTTTAGCCACTTGATTAATCGAAAAGAATCCGTTTTGATTATCAAATAATAGCTCCCCTTCAAACATAGATTTTGTTCGGGAATATTTTTGCTTACGATAGTTTTCCAAATCTTCTAAATCAATAGTCCATCGGGTCGTATCTTTATACGCCTTGAGTTTTTTTTGCTTAATAGCCACGTAAATTGCTTGACGTGTTACATTATTAATCTTGGCA
>CAMCLJ010000043.1 GCA_945875745.1 Chlamydia trachomatis | reverse complement strand
TTGCTCTTATGCTTGAAAAACATGAAGGACTTCCTTCCTTGTTTATAACAGGGGGATCTTTCGATGATAAAGCAGGTGTAGCTAAATAGAAGATTGTTAAAAAACATCTACTGCCTTCATATTTAATGGGTGTTAGTATTTGTTTTTTGTTTTGCAGGTAGGCTTGCCATCTCAGTATCTGGCTGGCTCTATCAACTAATGAACCAAGACTGAGATTGAATAGACATAAAGAATTGGAGTAGTCCCTCTGAACTGCAGAATCAATAGAGAAATACGTGCTTTAAAAGTACGTGTGATAGACAAGGATGGAGAACAGCTTGGAATCCTACCTATATCTGAAGCGATAGCGAAAGCTGAGCTTGTGGGCTTAGATCTGGTAGAGATTGCTAGTAATGCTGAACCTCCTGTATGTAAAATTATCGACTACGGTAAGTATCGTTACCAGATGACGAAAAAAGAGAAAGAAAGTAAGAAGTCTCAGCATCAGGTAAAAGTTAAAGAGTTAAAGTTAAAGCCAACAACTGACGAGCATGATCTTTTAGTAAAGATCAAGCATGCTCGAGAATTTATTGGAAAAGGCGATAAAGTAAGAATCACGTGTGTGTTTCGCGGAAGGGAGCTTGCTCACCCTGAAATTGGTAGGAAAGCGGTTGAAAAAATTTGTGAAGACCTCTCAGATATTGCTACCCCAGAGTCTGAAGCTAAGTTAATGGGAAGAAATCTTTCCACTGTGCTTACTCCAGGCGGTAAGAAGAAATCCGTATAAACACTGCACGATATATTGAAATTATAAGTGGGAAATATTAACAATGCCAAAAATGAAGACACGCAAGGCTGTAAAAGCTAAGTTTAAAGTGACTGGTACTGGCAAGCTTCTTCAGAACCACCCTGGAAGAAGACATAAGCTAGCTAAAAAATCATCAAATCGTAAGCGTCGTTTGCTAAAACAATCTCTTGTTAACAAAGCGCAAACAAAAATGTATTCACGTCTAATGGGCGTGGCTTAAAAATAAAACTGGAGTAGTATCATGGTAAGAGTCACAAATTCTGTGGCTACCCATCGCAGAAAAAAAAGATTGCTAAAGCAAGCTAAAGGCTTTGTAGGCGATCGTAAAAATCACCTTCGTTTAACTGCGGATGCGGTGATGTCTGCTATGGCATTTAATTATGTTCACAGAAAACAAAATAAAAGAAATTTTCGCACACTTTGGACTATCCGATTAAGTGTTGCTGCAAAAATGAACGGTATTTCTTATAGCAAATTTATTAATGGTCTTCAGCGAGCAGGTTGTTCTCTTAACCGCAAAATGCTATCAGAGATGGCTATTCGTGATCCTAATAGCTTTGCAGTTGTAGCGGGCGCGGCGAAACAAGCCCTGGCTTAATCGCTCTGATATTTTTTATTGCGCCTATGTCTTGCTTGCAAGACATAGGCTTTTTTTTTGTACCAAAGAGGCTGTTGTGAAAGAAAAAATTACACTTTTACGTACCGAGTTTAAATCTGAGTTAGCGCAATTACAAAATACAAAAGATGCAGATCTCTTGCAAACTCGCTATCTTGGTAAAAAAGGTCCTGTGCAAGAGCTTATGGTATCTCTTAGAGATTGCACACCAGAACAGCGCCCTATGATGGGCAAAATCATTAATGAGCTCAAAGAAGAGATCTCTATTCTTTGTAAACAGATGATTGAGGGTCTTGAAGCCTCTGAGCAGGCCAGACGGATTGAAGAGGAAAAGCTCGATGTTACCTTGCCAGGTCGTAGACGGTTTATGGGTAGGAAACATCCTCTGACTCTTTTAAGAGATGAAATTATTGAGATCCTTAGCGAAATGGGTTTTTCTGTCCAATATGGACCAGATATTGATTCGGATTATTATAATTATGAAGGTTTGAATTTTCCAGCCGATCACCCAGCGCGCGATATGCAAGATACCTTTTATATTACAAAAGATCTTCTGCTTCGCTCCCATACTTCCAATACTCAGTTGCGTATCATGGAATCACATAAGCCACCGATTCGGATCATTGCTCCAGGCACTGTCTACCGCAATGAAACGATCAGTTCTCGATCTCATGTGTTTTTCCATCAAATTGAAGGGCTCTATATTGATGAGGATGTCTCTTTTGCAGACCTTATGTCCACCATGGAAGAGTTTTGGAGTAAGTTATTCCAAGTAAAAGTCGAGACCCGCTTTAGGCCCAGTTATTTTCCTTTTGTAGAGCCAGGAATGGAGGTCGATATAAAGTGTACTTCTTGTCAGGGTTCAGGTTGCAGGCTTTGTAAGCACACAGGATGGCTTGAGGTTGCAGGTGCCGGCATGGTCCATCCTGAAGTTCTTCGTAATGGAGGGATCGATCCGGAGATCTATTCAGGATTTGCATGGGGACTTGGGATTGAAAGACTTGCCATGCTCCGTTACGGTATCAAGGATATCCGGATGTTTGCTGAAAATGACTTGCGATTTTTATCAGAGTTTTGATTGATTTAATTTCCTTAGACTTTATAATATGTCTTTCTTAATCTTCTTGGAAGAGTGGCAGAGTGGCCTATCGCGGCTGTCTTGAAAACAGCAGTCCGGCAACGGACCGTGGGTTCGAATCCTACCTCTTCCGCATTAAGCCTCAGGTGTAAATCTGAGGCTTTTTTATGTCTATTTCTAATGCAATTTCTTTTTAGGCTCGTTTTCGCAAAATAGGCGAAGGCTAAAGGATTTCCTGAGAAATTAGAATATTGTTTAAAAGACCTGATGAATTAGTTCCTCTCCTACTCTTCTTCCAGCCATCTTTGATCACAAAGCAAATTTTCTGTTGTTACATGAATGTTAATAGAGCCTTCATCATAAAATCACTCGTAATGAATTGCGGGCTAGATTCGGCGTTCTATCCGATCGCAATCATTAGACTTAAACCCATGACGACTAGCAGGGAGACCTTAAACATCCTTCTTGCCCAAGATACATGGCACCTTGCTTTAAAGCCTTGCGCCGCAAGAATCACCCAATAAAATCCAAGTCCAGAGGTAATGACAACATACATCAGCCCCGTATAGTTAAAGTAATAGGGTAGTAGGGAGGCAAAGGCAAAGGCTAGTGTATAGTAAAACATCTGTGTTTTAGTAGAGGCTATACCATTAATTAAAGGCAGCACTGGCACTGAGGCCGCCTTGTATTCTTCCATTCTATAGAGGGCAATGGCATAAAAATGGGGCATCTGCCAAAGGGCAATGATAACAAAGACAAGGGCGGCGCCAAGATCTAGCCTTCCAGATGCTGCCAGGTATCCAACAACCGGAGGTACGGCTCCTGCAATACTTCCAATTAAGGTTCCGTGAATCGAATTTTTTTTCATTGGAGTATAGATAAATACATAGACTATAAACCCAAGAACGGCGGCTGCGCTCGTCAGTAGGTTGGTAAAGAGGCTTAAAATCACAAGACCTAAAGCTATTAATATCCAACCAAAATAGGTGGCAGCTTGTATAGATACCCTTCCCTTAACAATCACTCTATTGTGTGTCCTCTTCATTTTTTCATCGATTGCTTTATCTTGGATGTTATTGAGGACACATCCTGCAGCGATAACAAGAGTGAGTCCAAAAAACATAGCAAGAAAACTTATCGTGTTAAACGCTGTAGATAGGCCTAGAAAAAACCCTCCTACTGCTGTAATAAGGTTGCCTATGATAATACCTGGTTTTGTCAGTTGGATATAATCTTTCAACATTTGCATTCTCTTGTTTTTTGATGTAACCGTTCTTTGTATACGGTCAATTATCGAATGTCTAGAAAATTTTTTTGATAAAAAATTAAGTATGGACAAAGGATTTTTATTATTGTAGAAGGGGGAGTAGTGACGTCAGAATATAGGCTGTGCTTTAGGTAATATAGGTGTTAAAATGAAAAAAATATTCAAGATTGGATTGATCTTGTTATTATGTATAGGAATTGGGGCGGCATCAATTTTCTATATTAAAACTCATACTATTGAGGTTTTGGAGCCTAAAGGTCTTATTGCGGCTGCAGAAAAAGATCTCATTATCACAGCCTCTCTTCTGATGCTCTTGATTGTCATTCCTGTTTTGCTGTTAACCCTTGTTTTTGCATGGCGTTATCGAGAGAAAAATACTAAAGCACATCACGCTCCGGACTGGGAACATAACACGATTGCGGAGTATTGCTGGTGGGGGGTTCCACTCGTCATTATTTTTGTTCTAGCAGTAATTACCTATCGATCCAGTCATGAACTGAATCCCTTTAAACCGATCGAGTCAGAAAAAAAGGCTCTTAAAGTTCAGGTTGTGGCTCTGCAGTGGAAATGGTTATTTATTTATCCAGATGACGGTGTTGCCACATTGAACTATGTTACATTTCCAGTGGATACCCCTGTAGATTTTGAAATTACAGCCGATGCTCCTATGAACTCATTTTGGATTCCTCAGCTCGGAGGTCAGATCTATGCAATGCCGGCTATGCGCTCAAAGCTTTCTCTGATTGCAAATGAAGCCGGAACATTTAGGGGGCTGTCGGCTAACTTAAGTGGATCTGGTTTTGCGGGAATGAACTTTGCTGCCAAGGCAGTAAGTGACCAGGAATTTGCTGATTGGATGAAAACAGCTCAATCTTCCGCTAAATCTTTAGATATGAAGCAGTACCAGTTTCTTGTGGCTCCAAGTGAAAATAATCCGGAAGATACCTTTATCCTTTCTGAGCCCAATCTCTTTAATAACATCCTTATGAAATATATGGAGCCTGCAAAATAGCAGAAGAAATTTTAGGAAAAAATTATGTTCGGAAGATTAAATCTCGACGCATTCAAGCATGATTGGATTGAAAATATGGCAGGGGTCTCCATGATTATGGGACTCATTAGCATTATAGGTCTTTTAACCTATACCAAAAGATGGACATGGCTTTGGAAAGAGTGGATTACAAGCGTTGATCATAAAAAAATTGGGGTGATGTATATAGTAGCTTCCACCGTTATGCTTCTGAAAGGACTGGTCGATGCTGTAATGATGCGTGCTCAGCAAGCGATGGCCTATGGTGACTCGATGGGGTATTTAGGGGCTGATCACTATCAGCAAATCTTTACTGCACATGGTGTTACAATGATCTTTTTTGTTGCCATGGGGTTTGTGTTTGGCTTGATTAATCTTATAGTTCCTCTGCAAATTGGTGCTCGTGATGTGGCTTTTCCTTTTTTAAATAATTTGAGCTTTTGGCTTTTCGTTGCCGGCGCCCTTTATATCTTAGTCTCTTTAAATCTCGGGTTTTATGCGGGGACCGGTTGGTCTGCTTATCCTCCCCTTTCTGGAATCAAATATAATCCAGGTGTTGGAGTTGATTATTGGCTTTGGAGCGTGCAGATCTCAGGGGTAGGCACTCTTTTAGGTGGTATTAATATTCTAGTGACGATTTTAAAAATGAGATGTCCAGGGATGACGCTAATGAAGATGCCTATTTTTGTATGGGCGACTTTAGCTACCATGATTCTTGTGGTCTTTGCATTTCCTATTCTAACAGCTACTGCTGCGATGCTATCGACAGATCGTTTAATCGATACCCGGATTTTTACCGAAGGATTTGGTGGAAACCCTATGATGTATATTAATCTGTTTTGGGCTTGGGGACATCCAGAGGTATACATCTTAATTCTTCCTGCATTCGGCGCTTTTTCTGAAATCGTTCCAGTATTTTGTAGAAAGAGACTATTCGGGTATAAATCGATGGTTTACGCCATTATCGGCATTTCCGTCTTAGCATTTATCGTTTGGCTCCACCACTTTTTTACCATGGGCGCTGGCGCCAATGTGAATGCCTTTTTTGGTATCATGACGATGATCATTGCCCTTCCAACCGGGGTTAAGGTCTTTAACTGGATCTTTACTATGTTCCGCGGCAAGATCAAGTTTTCTACTCCGATGTACTGGTTTCTTGGGTTTATTGTTACCTTCACCATTGGAGGTATGGCAGGGGTTCTCATGTCGATTCCTGGAGCTGATTTCCAGATGCATAACAGCCTATTTTTAATTGCTCACTTTCACTTTGTGATTATCGGTGGTGCTGTATTTGGGTTTTTTGCAGCCTATACATACTGGTTTCCGAAGTTTACAGGATTTATGCTCGATGAAAAGCTCGGTAAGGTAGCTTTTTGGCTTTGGATATCGGGTTTTTTAATCGCTTTTTCACCACTTTATCTACTGGGATTTATGGGCGCTACCAGGCGTTTAAATCATTATGACGTCCCTGGCTGGCAGCCGTTATTTATTATCGCGGCAGTTGGTGCCGTCCTCGTTTTATTAGGAACTGGAGTCCAGATATTACAGCTACTAGTAAGCATTAAAAATCGGAAAAAAAATGCAGATACCACAGGGGATCCTTGGGATGGTAGGACGCTGGAATGGTCGACCACATCTCCTCCTCCGTTTTATAACTTTGCTCACACACCAGAAGTTCATGAAAAGGATCCTTTTTTTGTAATGAAACACTCAGGCAACCCAATCGCTAAAGCGCCATATCATGATATCCATATGCCTTGCAACACTGGTTTAGGATTCTATATTGGAATTTTTAGCTTTTTAATCGGTTTTGGTATGGTATGGCATATGTTTTGGCTTGCCATTGTTTCTACTCTAGGGATCGTAGGATGCTGCATTGTCTATGTCTGTCAAAAGCACCATGAATACAACCTTACCGCTCAAGAAATTCAGAAAATCGAAGAGAGGAAACCATCCTTATGAAAAATTGTCCGATCCCTATAAAAGAGACCCATCCAGATCCTCACCATGATATGTATTCAAGAACAGTTTTTGGGTTTTGGATTTTTTTGCTTACCGATTTTATTTTATTTGGTGTTCTATTTGCCACCTTTGCCGTTCTTAAAAATAGTACGTTTGGTGGGCCTAAAGGTCTCGATTTATTTAATATCCATATCGCTTTCTTGCAAACGCTGCTTTTATTGTCTGCAAGCTTTAGTGTTGGTATAGCAGGGGCTTCCGCTCATAGAAAAAATAAGCCTCTTACAGTTTTGTGGTTTTGGATTGCATTTGTACTAGGGGTAGCTTTTCTGTATTTAGAGATAGCGGATTTTCAAAGGCTGATTGTAAGTGGTAACAGATGGGATAGAAGCGCTTTTCTCTCGATGTTTTTTACAATCACAGGGACTCATGCAGTTCATATGATCTTTGCTCTGTTATGGATTCCTGTTTTGCTCTTTTCATGCCGCAAAGAGCCTTTAACGCACGAGAGCATACGCCGCTTTACCTGTCTTAAAATGTTTTGGCAATTTTTAAATGTTATTTGGGTGTTTATTTTTGCATTCGTTTACTTCGCACATAGAGGGTAGTATGATAGATCGTAATCATGGATGGAATGTCAGTTATAAGCCGGTTTTTTTAGGCTTTATTTTATCCTTATTCTTTGCAACTGCTATGTATCGGATTGCAGATAAACAGCATCTTACAGGTGATTTGTTTTTTCTTATGATTTTTGCAGTCGCCTTTGTTCAAGCCATGGTTCAGCTCGTATTTTTTATGCAAGTAGGCCTAGAATCTAGACCCCACTGGGTCTCGATGTCTTTGTTGTTTGCAGCGTTTGTCATTCTTATCGTCCTTGGTGGTTCTTTATGGATCATGCATAATCTCGATTATAATCTAATGCCCATGCCAGATAAAATGCCAACCCATGGAGCATTTTAAAGCTGCAAAGACTGATGGTTGGTATTGATCCGAAGCACTAAAGAATACAGTTTGTCTGAAGATGTGTAACAGATCATATCCTTAGAAAGGGTCTTTATTTTAAGCTATATTCTTGTCTATCTTTTTACCATCTTTATAACTTATCCATATATAGCTCAAAGAGATGGATACGGTAAGAATAACACTGCATAGAAATACATTGGTGTAATATTTTGTGTGAATCACGGATGAAAGAGTCGATCCTATAAAGGATGTAATCATCTGTGCGATGTAATCAAAGCTAGAGGCAAGCTTTGGATGGCCTTGATAGCTTGCAAAAGTTTTTGCTGTTAGAAGAGGGGAGAAGCGACCGAAACACAGCATTCAAAAGGTACAGAGAATTAAGTAAGACAAAAGATGCAGCCCTTTGTATGTCGATTATTTAGTTATTAAATGAAGGAAGATCTAAGATGGATCGTATAACATCGAGTATTGGATGTTGCGCAAGGGGCTAAATTTAATCTTTTCAAACCCTTCATATTCTAACACTGTAGCCATACCCTGCCATGCTCTGTAGATGTGTTTGCAGTCTATAAGCCATACACCTGGGTTATTAGCATCAAAATGCACTTTAATTATTTGTCCAGGCATTACCAGTAAAGTATCTCTCATAGGTCCCTGAAATAGCTGGTTATTGATGCCTATTACTTGGAAGGTATGTCCATGTAGATGAATAGGATGTGCTGTATTTGTTTTATTGTGCACCACTAATTCAACTCTTTCCCCTTCTTTTACTCGTAATGGCCCGCATTGGAGCCAAGGTTTATTATTAATAGACCATTTATAGGTTTTTTTATTGCCGTTTAGCTCAAGTCTTAACTTTCGATCAACCGGTCTTTGTGTTAGAGGATTTAATGGGTGCAGAAGCATTTCTATAGCGTTGCTGATTTCTTTAGCATCTGGGATGTCGTGCAAGCGTACCAATGAATTCTCTACATTGTTTGATGTCAGAATCAATCCTGTCGATTGATTTGTCCCGACAGCTTGTGCAATAATTGGGAAGTCGCTCTCTTTACTCGGCACGGTAATCATCACATCGTATCGCTGTCCCATAGTAATCGGTAATTGGGTAACCCGTAGAGGAACCACTTTAGAGCCATCGGCAGCAATCACTTTTGCTTGCAAACTTCCAAAGTGAACAAGGAAATCAGTAGCGCATGCGGCGTTAATTAAACGCAGACGTATTGTCTCTGCTGATTTGACTTGATAAACATCGGGATTTTCCCAGGTTTTGCGGTTGGTGAGATAAGAATCTAGGCAAATATCGTTCCAACAATGAGATATTAAGTTTGCCTCCATATTAAAAGGGGTATCTTCTTTTCTTAGTGCTTTCAGAACATCATCCAGTTTTTGAGAGGTAAAATCTTCGAGGAACATAACGATGTCTGTAGATCCGCAGAGTTCTTTTTTTTCATTTATTACAATAGGTATACTCATAAGATTTTGCTGCTCTAGACCATATTGTCCATGGGCATAAAAAGTTCCTGTTTGCAATAGAGGAAAAGTATAACGGTAGGACTTGCCTGGAGCGATAGGAGACTGACTCAAGTAGGGCGTTCCATCTTGATCCCATGGGACAATTAGACCATGCCAATGAAGAGTGAGAGGAGTCGGTGTTTGATTCGTTACGGTGATATCTAATTGGTCATTTACTGAAGCTACATAGATTGGAGAATCTTGACTACCTATTTCTACGTTTGTATCAAAAACTTGTATATGCCTCGTTTGAGTTTTTTTTAGTCCAACGGCCGTATCTTCAGTGTATCCTAATGCAGGCAGACTCATGATACATAAAGCCAGGCCAAGATTCATTCTTTTCATATACTTTATCTCTGCCCTTATGGGTGTTATTCTTAGAAATATCATCCGTTAGGATAAAAAAATAATGAAATATAGATAGAGCAGCCCAGAAAGGACTGCTCTAGAAAATCTAGGTTACATAAAGAATACTAAAGACGCTGTCATTAGAAACATACCGATATCTTCAATGAGCGAAACTGTAGATAAAGGGACATCTAGGACTGTGCCAAGGCACACACAACGTACATCCATCCCTTTTTTTAAAGCAAGGATAACGCCTGTTGCTCCCACTCCAAAGACAATCATAGTGATGATGTAGATCGCAACTGGAATCACTTGGGCCAGAAAGCATAAGCCAAGGGTAAGCTCTATTAGTGGATAAAGTAGGGCGTAACGACTATTTCTCATGGCTATGAGATCGTATTTTGCAAAACCTTCAGCAAAACCTTTCGGATGAAATAATTTAAGAGTGGCTAATTGACATAAGAATATTCCCATAAAATTATGCATCCATAAATTTGGACTTTTGATCATTGTCGAATACAGTGCTGTAGCGCTTAGTGCTGAAATGAGAATCAGACAGGCAAGGGGCCAGTACTTTATTAGCTTCCATTTCTGAAATTCAATACTTTTTAACATAAAACCTCAATATAAATATATTTCCTCTTTACCATCTTCTATTGTTTTTTTATTTATTTGTAAATATTTTGATTTTCTGTAATTAGATATTATTTGTTCTTTTTTATTTCTTGTTAGTTTTTTAATAGCCAGCTCCCTTTGAGTGGCAGACGATCGGTCAGGGTGTTGTTCTATGTATGCCACTTCGGCCGGCTCTGATATATGAAAAAAGCGTGCTCCTTTTTTGCGGGTTGTATGCTCATTAAACCGTCTATTGATATCTGTAGTAATTCCGGTATAGAGGGCACCTGCCTTTGATTCGATTATGTATACATACCAAGGCTTAGCCGGTTTTTGATAAGCTTTACAATAGACCATATGGTCATTGACAATCCCTACTGCCTGCATATAAGCATACATTATTTTAGGCCCAATAAACTGAAAACCTCTTTTTTTTAAGTCACCACTTAAGGCCTTGGAATCCTCAGTGTGGCAAGGGACATCAGAATGGCTTGTCAAATGGTTTATTTTAGACTTATGATTAAAAAATCCCCAAAGGTAGTTCGAAAAACTCCCGAATTCTTTTTGGATTTTTAAAAAACATTTTGCGTTGTGAATGGAGGATCTGATCTTTAACCTATTTCTAATAATACCTGGATTTTTTATTAGTTCTTGGATTTTAGTCTCATTAAATCCAGCGACGATTGCTGGATCAAAGGCTGCGAAAGCCTCTCGATAGTTTTCCCGTTTTTTTAGAATTGTCAAAAAATTTAGACCCGCTTGCGCGCTCTCAAGCACAAGGAATTCAAATAACTTGATGTCATTATAAACAGGTACCCCCCACTCGTTATCGTGGTATTCTTCATATAAAGTATTTCCTGGAGTTACCCAAGAACACCGATTGCATTGGTCTTTTATTTCTCTTTTCATATTACAAAGTTAAGGTAAATCCCTTATTTTAACATCAAGTCTTTTACTTTTACTGCAGCCTCTGTTACTTTATATGAAATAAAAAAAACATATATAAGGTCCTTTGTATGAGCAAAATAGCTGCAAGTTGTTTGAAATGGTTCATTTGGCTGCTGGCTGCTGGCTTTTACTTTTATGAATTCGTTCTGCGAGTCTCACCTAGTGTGATGATAGATGAGCTAATGACAAGTTTTGGTATTACCGCCTCTGCAGTTGGTGTTCTGAGTGCATTTTATTTATACGCCTATGCGCCTATGCAGCTTCCTGTTGGGCTTCTTATGGACCGTTATGGTATTAAGAAAATTCTCAGTTGTGCATCGATTGTATGTGGGATGGGTGCTTTGGTCTTTTCCCTAGCTGATGGCTTATTTATTGCAGGCCTAGGGCGGCTTATGATTGGTGCTGGCTCATCTTTTGCTTTTATCGGTATGGTTTATATTAGCTCACACTGGTTTCCTCCTAAAAAAAGAGCATTCTTAATAGGTATTGCTAATTCAGTTGCAATGCTTGGTGCTTCGATGGGCTCGGGACCTCTTGCGATGGTGATTCAGGTACTACATTGGAGAAAAACGATCGCGGCGCTAGGTCTATTTGGGATCCTTCTTGGATGCGTGGTCTGGGTCATTTTTCGTTTTAATAAAGACAGCGCCCTTCCAGAAAAAGATCTGCAGGATAGTGAGGTACATATCTTTACTCACTTAAAACAGATCATTCGTAAGAAACATATTTGGTTTAATGGTCTGACAGCTTTATTTTTTTATATGACAACAACGGCTTTTGCTGGTTTATGGGGGCTGTCTTTTGTAGAAACCGCCTATGAGGTATCCAAAGAGGTCGCCGGTTATGCAATGTCGATGGTTTTTGCAGGATGGCTGGTAGGTGGTCCTCTGGTCGGGCTTTGGTCGGATGTTGTTGGCAAAAGAATTACTGCGATTCGTTTCGGGATCATCGGGGCTCTTGCCTGTTTGCTCCCTGTTATTTATGTGACAGCGATTCCAATTAGCGCCGTATATATCTTGTTGTTTGCAGTCGGTTTATTCTCGTCTGCTGAGCTGCTCGCTTTTAGTTTGGCCCTTGAGATCAACGGTATGCGAGCCAAGGCTACCACCGCTGCTTTTACAAATTTTATGATTTCCTGTGGAGATTCGGTTATTCAGCCGGTGATTGGTTTTTTACTCGATCTACACTGGTCTGGACAGATGGAAAACGGCGTTCGTATCTATTCTACTGAAAATTACCAAATGGCCCTCCTTGCCCTTCCAGTTACTTTGATCTTAAGTTTTATCTTTTTATTTTTTTTAAAAGAAGATCATCTGCCACATCATTAAAGGGTTTTGTCTATGCCGTTTGAATATCATTTAAAAACCCGTTATGTAGATACTGCCCAAGACGGGATCATTCATCATTCTTCCTATATTACCTATTATGAGGAAGCTCGTATCGAATATTTAAGTAGTCATGGATTCGATATTAATGTGATGGAGAGGCAATCGATTTTATGTCCTGTAGTGTCTTTAGAAGCTCACTATCTAAAACCTTTACGTTCTTTGGAAGAGATAGTGGTCCGGGTGTGTGTGAGCTCTTGTAGCAAGGTGCGCTTTACTATACTCCATGAGATATATCGAGCCAGTGATAAGGTAGCCTACGGTATTTCTACTCACTGTTTTATTAATGCAAGCTTTAAACCGATTCCTATTCCAGATGAATTACGTAAGGGATTCGAACGGGATATGATCAGTAAAAGGGGGTAACTCCCTGCGGCCTCGTACCTCTTTTTCTCTTTTGAACAATCCCATAGGCTCTTTTAAAGCTTTTTTACATAGATTAAAAGATTTCTTATCAGATCGCGGCTCACGAGATAAAAGAGTTTACCTAAAATTTGGGCTGGATTTACCGCTTTAGAAGTCATTTATTCATGGGGCTGGGGTTTAGTTGGATAGGTTATACGAGCCCATATATCGGTGATAGGCCTGTAAAACCCAGTCATATTTTCAAAAAAACATGGTAATATAGATTTCTTATTCCTGCTTATCCATTCTTTTTGAGTTCTTCAGACAAATATCTCAATTATGTTATGCTAGATCCCTAGTTGCTTCAAAGATAAGAAGGAAGAGTATGCCTATTAATTCCCGGTTAGGAAAAAAAATGGATTTAGAGATCGAGCGTTTAGGGATCAACGGGGAAGGAGTAGGCTCTTGGTATGGATGTACTCTTTTTGTAGATGGAGCCCTGCCTGGGGAGACGGTCCATGCCAGCTTATATGAAAAAAAGAAAAGTTATGGACGGGCGCGCATTTTAAAGATTTTATCTGCGTCACCTGAGCGTGTAGATCCCATATGCCCCCTTTTTGGTCAATGTGGTGGTTGTCAGATCATGCATCTTTCTTACCCTGAGCAGCTCAAAGCCAAGCGTCAGCGGGTTCTTGATGCCCTTGAAAGAATTGGGAAATTCAAGGGGATAGAGGTCAGTGATTGCTGGGCTTCAGAGCCTGCTTTGCAATATAGAAATAAAATACAAATCCCTATTGACAGAGCCCCCACAGGAGGAATCCGATTTGGGCTCTATGCTCGTAATACCCACGACCTAGTAGAAATTAAAGAGTGCTTTATTCACTGCGAGCTGGGAGAGACTGTTTTTCAAAAGATCCAAACGATCTTACATGCAAGCTCGCTTCAGGCTTATAGCTCTCAAGATGGACAGGGTGAGCTCAAACATCTGCTCATTAAAACAGCTGTTGGAACACAGCAGGTGCTAGTTGTTTTCGTAAGTGCTCTAGAGCCCTCAGCCCTCTTGCAAAAGATGGCTGAAGAGATCCTTCTGCAAATCCCTGCTGTAAAGGGAGTCGTTCATAATTTTAATCCAGAGGGTGATAACACTGTTTTAGGTGATGTATATACCACTCTTGCAGGACAGGACTCGATTGAAGAGTTATTATCTGGCCTTGTCTTTAAAGTCTCTCCAGCCTCTTTTTTTCAGGTGAATCCATCACAGGCTCAAAAGCTTTATAAAGAGGTGGTAGAGTCAGCATCTATCATGAGCACCGATGTAGTTCTCGATGCTTACTGCGGTGTGGGGACGATGTCTTTGCTAATGGCCAAGAAGGCACATAAGGTGATCGGGGTCGAATGTGTTTCCCAAGCAATTGATGATGCAAGAGATAATGCAGAGCGCAACAGTCTCATGAATGTAGAGTTTCATGTGGATGTAGTTGAGCATTTTGTTGATAAGTGCTCTGAAACTATTGACATCGCTGTTTTAAATCCACCAAGAAAAGGATGTGATTTGAACGTGATTGAAAAAATCGGTAGCATGCCGTTAAAGAAGATTGTCTATATTTCTTGTGATCCCGCAACGCTTGCAAGGGATCTTCAGCTTCTTAGCCTCAAGGGTTGGCATATTAATAGGGTGCAGCCCTTCGACATGTTCCCTCAGACAGCACATGTCGAAACACTTGTTGTTTTATCTAAATAATCAAGTACGGCCAACCCGTTAGTTGCTATCGCTGCTTTTCTTCTTTTTGTAGGATTTGTCTGAGTACGTAGGGCATAATTCCACCATTTACATAATACTCTACCTCGATCGGTGTATCTAGCCGCAGTTTAAGGGTAGCTGTCCGAGTAGCTCCTTTGTCTTCTATTTCCAAGATCACCTCTTTTTTACCATTTGGTGTCAGATCCAGACCTTTAAGTGCATAGGTCTCCTTACCGTTTAATTTCAGAGCCTGGTAGCTAGCCCCGTCTAAGAACTCTAAAGGTAAGATCCCCATACCTATCAGATTACTTCGGTGGATCCTTTCAAAGCTTTCTGCTACAACCGCCTTA